>JBEBJW010000573.1:0-5314 GCA_040079715.1 Myxococcota bacterium
GCACCTCCTGCCGAGGCCACTGCGGATCGGGCAGCCGCGAGGCGACGGTGTCGCGCCACCGGGCAGGCCAGGAGCCGTCCGACGCCGCGTCGAGCTCGAGCGCCGACGCGCCCATCCGGCGTCGCAGGTCGGCCGCATCCCGCGATGCGGCGAGGATCGCGGCCATCCGCTCCATCGGGTTCGCCGCTGTCCTGCCCGGAGCGCTTCCCCCGCCGGCGCCCACCGGGCCGGGCCGGGTCGGCGGGTCCGCGGAGACGATGTCGGCGAGCAGCCGGGCCGGAGGGGCTCCCGTGATCTGGGCCGCAGCCGTCGCTCCGGCCGAGGTCCCGATGATCCGATCGGCGGTGGTCACGTCGAGCCCGGCCTCGCACAGACCAGCGACGACGCCGATCAGCCAGGCGTTGCCGGTCGACCCGCCCCCACCGAGGACCAACGCGCGCTCGCCGGAGACGGGTGCGCGCGACGCGAAGTCGTTCATCGACCGAGCATAGGCTGCCGGCCGGATCGGTGCCGGGGCGTCGCCGTGCGCTACGCCCGAACACCACGGACAACCGGGGACGGAGGGCCGCGCAGCGCGCCGATCGGAGCGAAGCCGAGCGACAGCGGGCGTGCCCGGCCGCGAACCGCTACGTTCCCCGCAGGAGGGCCCGGTGAGGCTGCGGTGGCTGGTGGCGATCGGCCTCGGGGCGCCGTCCCTCGGGTGCGAGCTCGAAGGACCTGCTGGACGCGAGCAGACGTGCCCGCGCCTCGGGTTCGAGCTCGACGCGACCACGTTCGCCCCGGGCGACCCGGTGACCGCCACGATCACCCTCGACCCGCAGCCGCGCGTGTGGTACACGCTCGTGATCGTGGACACCGGCAAGGTGGTGACCAAGATTCGGATCGATGGGTCGTGTCTGGTGATCCTGTCGGCCCCCGATCCCGGCGTGTACGACGTCGAGATCCAGGCGGACGGCGCGATGGCGGCCCACCGGCGGATCACCGTCCGGTAGCGGTCGCGCGTCGCGGAGCCCGTGGACCTGACCCACGCCGCCGGCCCGCGCCAGGGGGACGGAGGGGCGCGCAGCGCGCCGAGCGCAGCGAGGCCGAGCGACAGCGAGCCCGGAGGAGCCCGCCGGCCGCAGGCCGGGGCGCCCGTCCGACCGATCCCCACCCGACGGATCCGACCCGACGCGGATCGCGCTCCCGCACCGTGACTCTGACGTGAGTTTCGCTCGGGAATGGGCTATCCTGGGCCATGTTCACCCTGCTCGCCCTCGCCTGCTCCTCGCCCGGGATCGATCCGGGGTCGACCGCCCCGCCGTCGGACGACGACACGCCGTTCGGCACGCCGCCGGGGACGGAGCCGCCGACCGAGCCGGGCACGACGCCGCCGACAGTGACCACGCCGGCCGGGCCGTTCGACGACGATCTCGGCCTGGTGTGCACCCCGGCGGTGGGCCCGCTCGCGGTCGGGGCCGCGCCGGTCGGGTCGACCCCGTTCCTGCCGACGTCGAACGGGTTCGTGTCGGCGACCTACGCGACCGCGGCGGACGGGGTGTGGGTGACCTACACCGACGGCACGTCGGGGCCGACGTCCCAGCGGCACCAGCTCGCGTCGTTCTCGGACCACCTGCCGAAGAACCCGACCCCGACCACCACCTCGCGCGATCGCACCTGGGACGCGTACTGGGGCGTGGTGATCGACGGCGTCCGGACCTGGCTGAACACCGTCCCGGAAGACAGCGTCGCGTACGAGCCCGGCACCGGGATGGTCCGGGTCGCGCAGACCGTCGGCGGCGCCACTGTCACCACCTGGTGGTTCGCCCCGTTCCAAGCCGGCGGCGAGCGAGACCTCGTGTCGGTCGCCACGGTCACCTGGGCCGGCGCCGGCGACCACGACGTGTCCCTCGCGGTGCTCCACAACGCCCACACCGGCGGCGAGGGCGCCTCGTCCGGCGAGTCGGTGACGGCGGGTCCCGGCGGCGCGGTGGTCGAGGCCCGCGGCGGCGACCGGATCCTCCACACCCCGCTCGGCGGCGGCGTCGCGACCGCCGGACCCTCCGGGGACCCGAACAACCCGTGGATCCGCCTCGGCGCCCCGTTCGACGGCACCCTCACCTCCGGCGACGACGTGGCGGTCGGGTTCGAGTGGCGGGCGACCCTGTCCGCCGGGCAGTCCCTCGACGGGGGCGCGGTGTGGTCGATCGACGCGACCGACCGGACCGGGTTCGTCGCCGGGCGGTCCCCGGCCGAGGTCCGCGACGCCGAGCTCGACGACTGGGCGGCGTGGCACGCGGCGGACACGCTGCCGGCGGGCCTGTCGGTCGACGAGGCGGCGGTCGCGGCCCAGAGCCTGGCGGTGCTGCGGATGGCGCAGGTCCGCGCGCCGGGACCCGGGTACGGCCAGCTCCTGGCCTCGCTCCCGCCCGGCGGGTGGACGATCAGCTGGCCGCGCGACCAGGCCTACGCGACGGTCGCGCTGATCCGGACGGGCCACCTCGACGAGGCCCGCGACGCGCTCGGGTTCGTGATCGCCAGCGACGCCGGCGGGTACGCGTCGCTGCTCGGCCTCGACGACTACCTCGTGTCGGTCGCGCGGTACTTCGGCGACGGCACCGAGGACTCGGACCACGCGTGGTGCCCGGACGGATCGGACGCTGGCCCGAACGTCGAGCTCGACGACTGGGGCCTGTTCCTGTGGGCGTTCGGCGAGCTCGCGACGGCGAGCCCGGGCGACGCGCTGGTCACCGAACAGCTCGACGCGGTGATCGCCGGGGTGGCCGAGCCGCTGGCCGCGCTGGTCGACCCGGCGAACGATCTGCTCGTGGCGGACTCGTCGATCTGGGAGCGCCACTGGGACAGCTGCTTCCCGAACGGCCGCAAGCAGTTCGTGTACTCGTCGCTGAACGCGGTGGTCGGGCTCGGGGTGGCGAGCAGCCTCGGCGGCGACCCGGACCACGCCCACGTCGCCGACCGGATCCGGGCCGGCCTGCTCAGGTTCGCGGCGGACGGCGGGCCGATCGTGCCGTACACCGCCGCCAACGGCCAGAGCTGCGCGTTCGTCGCGTCGGCCCCGGACGAGACCTGCGCCGGGTGCGGACCGTACGACGCGTCGGTGATCGAGCTCGTGAACCACGGGATCGTCCGCCCGGAGTCGACGGTCGCCCGCGGCACGTACGACGCCCTGCGGTCGCACCTCGCGATCGGCGGCGGCTCTCCCGGGTTCCGACGGGCCGACGACGGCGCGGGCTCGGTCAACCCATACCCGTGGTACGACGACCAGGAGTGGGTGGTGATCGACCTCCGGATGGCCGCCGCCGCCGCCGCGATCGGTCGCGCCACCGGCGACCCCGGCTACGACGCCGACGCGGAGGCCCTGCTCGGGTGGATCACCGACCAGGCGACCGTGAACCACGGGCTGATCGGCGAGCTCCTGTCGGACGGCGCGTACACCCCGGAGGACGACGCGGACAACTGGGACCTCGGCGCCGATCCCGGCGGCGCGTTCCAGGGCGCGGTCCCGATGGTCGGGTTCGGCGCCGGCGCCTACCTGCTGGCCCTCGACGCGATCCGGACCCCGTAGTCGGGCCGATCTGAGCCGACCACCACCATGACCACGACCACGACCACGGGCCACGCACCACAGTCCCGATTTCTCGACACGGGGCGGCTTCCCACCGGCCCAGCGTGTGGTGTCCTCAGGGTGTGACCCTCTACCACCGGTACGGGCCCGCGCTGCGCCGCAAGTGCGAGCGGATGCTCGGGAGCCGCGAGGACGCCGAGGACATCGTGCAGAACCTGTTCGTCGACCTGCTCCACGCCGGCCGGACCGACGTGGCGTTGCCGTACCTGTTCCGGGCGGCCACCAACCGATGCCTGAACCGCCTCCGGGATCGGACCCGTCGCGCCGCGCTGCTCGCCCGCCACGGGGAGGCCGCGCTCGGCGGGGTGGTCCCGCCGATCGACGGCCGGGTGATCGACCTCGACCTGCTGGTCCGCCTGGTCGACCGGCTCGACGACCTGTCGGCCGAGATCCTGGTCCTGCGGTACCTCGATCGGCTCGAACAGCAGGAGATCGCCGACCTGGTCGGGCGCTCGCGCCGGACGGTGTTCACCCGGTTGACCGAGATCCGCGCGGCGCTCGCGCAGCTCACCGGCGAGGAGGTCCGATGACGGTGTCGTGGCTGACGCTGGAGCGGTACGCGGCCGGAGACTGCGACCCGGCGGAGGCGTCGGCGATCGAGGCCGCGATCGCCCGCGACGACGACGCGCGGACCTTGCTGGGGACGATCGTCGCGGATCGGCGACCGCTGCCCCCGCTCCCGAGCCGGGCGGCCCGACCGGCGCGCGCCGTCGGCCGGTGGTGGCTCGCGGCGGGCCCGTCGTCCGACCGGTTCAAGGGCGGCGAGCTCGCGGTGGAGCTGGTCCACGTCCGCGACGGCGCGTCCGGCGCGACGCGCGAGGTGCGGGTCGGCGAGCCGCTCGGGCTGCGGCTGACCTGCCCCCCGACCAGCCGCGACACCGCGTTCGACGTGGTGGTGTTCCAGGCGGGCGAGGCGTCGTTCCCGATCCCGCGCGGGACGGTCGTCTGCGGGAACCGGACCGCGGTCCCGGGCGCGTTCGCGGTCGATCGGCCGGGACCGCTGACCGCGTGCGTGGCCGTGGCGCCGCTCCCCGCTCGGACCGCGCTGGCCGACGGCGAGGGCACGGTGGCGTGCGTCGACGCGATCGCGCGGTGAATGGATCCGATCGCGCTTCCCACCGGCGCGGGGTCGGGGGTTCGTAGCTACGGGTGCCATCTCGGAGGTCCGATGCGGTTCGTTCCGGTTCACGCCGCGCTGTTGCTCGCCGGCTCGTCGTCCGTCGCCCAGGCCGCACCGAGCCGGGCGGTCGTGGTCGGCTCGAACCGCGCCGGCGTCGGCCAGGTCCCGCTCCGGTGGGCAGGGGCGGACGCCGACCGCGTCGCCGCGGTGTTGACCGAGCTCGGCGGGTTCGCCCCCGAGGCGGTCGAGCGCCTGCAGGACCCGTCGCCGGACGAGCTGATCGCCGCGATCGACCGCGCGGCCGAGGCGCTGGCGGCGGAGGGGCCGGAGGGCGGACGGTTCGTGTTCTACTACTCGGGCCACGCCCGGAGCGGCTCGCTGACCCTCGGTCCGGACGAGCTGTCGATCGACGTCCTGGACCTGGCGCTCGAGGCGGTGCCGGCGCAGCAGACCCTGGCGGTGCTCGACGCATGCCAGGCCGGCGAGCCCGGGGTGGCGAAGGGCGCGGTCCCGGCCGCCCAGTTCTCGTTCGTGTCGGTGGCCGGCCTGTCGACCACCGGCACCGCGGT
>JBEBJW010000574.1:0-5303 GCA_040079715.1 Myxococcota bacterium
GACGCGCTCGTACGGCCCGCCGGGGGCCGGCGCCCACCACAGGTCCGGCGCGGCGAACGTCGCCCACGCGGTCGGTTCGCCGGGGACCAGCGCGCGCAGCGTCACGTCGAGGTCCCGCCACCGCTCGGGCCTGGCCGGCCAGGCGAGCAGCTCGTCCGGCAGCAGCGACGGGATCACCAGGGTGGCCGTCCCGCGCGCCTCGACGTCGAGCCGGACGGTCAGCGCGCTCCGGCCGATCTGGAGGTAGTGGGTGCCGATCGACAGGACCACCGGCCCGACGAGCCCGGTCGCCGGCCGCCCGTCGACCCGCACCGCGCCGCCGGGGTCCGGGACGATCGACAGCCGCAGCTCGCCCGGACCCGGGACGAGCGCCCGGTCGAACGTGTCGCGCCCGTCGAGGTACGCGTCGTCCCACCCGCGTCCGGGATCGAGGATCCGGGCGTTGCCGAACGCGCGCTCGGCCCGGATCGGGTCCTCCTGGTACGTCGCGACGATCCCCTTGAGGAACCACACCTGCCACAGCGCGTCGACGTCGAGCTCGGGCTCGCACACCGCGAGCGCGAGCGCGTCGTCGAGCGCGTCGTCCGCCTCGAGCAGCCGGGAGTACCCGAGGGCCCGGCGGGCCGCGTCGACCGCGCTGGTGACGGTCTCGTCGGGGACGGTGCTGCACACCCACACCCGCCCGGGCCCGTCGACGAACGGCGGGTGGACCCGGAGCTCGGACAGCGACCACGCCGCCGCCGCCGCGTCGTCCTTGCGGGCCGCGGCCGCCAGCGCGTCCGCCGGGTCTCCGGTGTACAGGACCGCCGGCTCCGCCCACGCGGCGGCGATCGTCAGCGCGATCACCATCGGTCACCCGATCCGCAGCGGGTCGCGATCGACCGTCGACGCGACCACCGACACCCCCGCCAACCGGTCCGCGATCCGCTGGACCAGGTGGGGGAGGAACCCGCGCTCGGAGTTCGTGTGGTCGGTCAGCACGACGGCGGTGCCCCGGTCGACCAGGGCGAGCACGTCGTGGTGGCGCAGCTCGCCGGTCAGCACGAGGTCTGCCGGCGCCCGCTCGACCACCCCGCCGCCCGACCCGGGGCACACCGCGATCCGCGCGATCGGCCGCGGCGCCGCCGGGGCAGCGACCCGCACCGCGTCGAGCCCGAGCGACCGCTTGATCGCCGCGACCACCACCGCCAGCGGCTGCGGCGCGACCAGCGTCCCGACCCGACCCGACCCGGCGGCGGGATCGTCGGCGCGCGGCACGATCGGCGCCACCGCGGTCACCGGCCCGCCGGCGGTCACCAGCCAGTCGGTCATCCCGCCAGCGACCGCGTCGAGGGCGGTGTGCGGGGCGTACAGCGACACCCCGGCCCGGATCAGCGCGAGGGTGGTCCGCCCGGTCGCCGAGGCCGACGTCAGCCGGCTGACCGGCCGGAACAGCGGCGGGTGGTAGGCCACGACCAGGTCCGCCTCCGCCGCGAGGCACTCCGCCAGCACCTCGGCGGTCAGATCGACGCACACCACGATCCGCTGGACCGGCCGGGTGCCCTCGAGCAGCAGCCCGACGTTGTCCCACTCGGCGGCGAGCCGGGGCGGGGCGATCGCGTCGAGGGCCCGGACGACGTCGGCGAGCGGGATCATCGGAACGCCCCGGCGACGATCAGCCCGGGCCGCCGCGGATCCGGGACCGCGACGACCGAGGTCGACCGCCACGGCCGGTCGACCCACCCCTGGACCCCGCCGGCACACAGGCCGCCGAACGCGAGGGCCGGACCGCCGATCAGCCCGGCCCACGCGACGGTCTCGTCGCCGGACGCGATCGCGACGACGCCGAGCACCACGCCGGCCCCGAGCGCGACGCCCCCGACGGCGCCCGGCACGGTCGAGACGTGCGCGTGGTGACCCTCGGCGATCGAGGACGCGATCGTGGTCCCGGCCCCCAGGATCAGCAACGTGGCCGACGCCGGCAGCACCTCGAACGCGCCGACGGGCTCGGACGACGCGGCGAGGCCGAGCCCCCACGCGGTGCCCGCGGCCCCGATCCCGCCGACCACCAGGCCCGCGCCGGTCACCACCCGCCGGGTGTCCGACCCGTCGGCGGACGCCGTGGCCATCGCCAGCCAGGCGACGATCATCGGAACGCGTCCGGCACGCGAGCACCCCCGCCCGGATGGTACCCCGGTCCGATGGCCGGCGCCCCGATCCCTGGCTACGACGGCGCCCGAGGTGCCGTTGTCCGACCCGCGCGCCGCGTTCCGTCACCCGGCGTTCCGGCGGTTCCAGGTCGCGCGGCTGCTCGGCGTGCTCGGGATCCAGATGATGTCGGTCGCGGTCGGCTGGCAGGTGTACGCGCTGACCGGCCGGGCGCTCGATCTCGGGTTCGTCGGGCTGGTGCAGTTCCTGCCGCACCTGGTGCTGTTCCCGGTCACCGGGATGGTGGTCGATCGGCTCGACCGGAAGTGGCTGTACGTCGGGTGCTACGTCGGGTTGTTCGCCGGGATGGTGACCCTCGCGGTCGGCTCGTGGTTCGGGCTGTCGATCGGCGGGATCTACGCGCTCCTCGCGCTGCTGTCGGTCGCGCGCGCGTTCTCCGCCCCGACCCAGGCGTCCCTGCTGCCGCAGACCGTCCCGATCGAGGTGTTCGGCAACGCGGTGACCTGGTCGTCGAGCCTGTGGTCGCTCGCGTCGATGGTCGGGCCGGCGCTCGGGGGCGGGGTGTACGCGGCGACCGGGTCGGCGACCGCGGTGTACTGCACCTCGGCGGCGCTGATCGCGATCGGGGGTGCCTCGCTGCTCGGGATGCACCCGCGGCCCGCGACCCGCGCCGCCCCGAACAACACCTGGGCGGACTTCTTCGCCGGGGTCCGGTTCATCCGCAGCCGGCCGGTGCTGTTCGCCGCGATCTCGCTCGACCTGTTCGCGGTGCTGTTCGGCGGCGCGACCGCTTTGCTGCCGATCTACGCGAAGGACCTGCTCCACGCCGGGCCGGCGGCCCTCGGGCTGCTCCGCGCCGCGCCGTCGATCGGGGCGGCGGCGATGGCGGTGTACCTGTCGTACCGCCCGCTCGAGCGCCGGGCGGGCCCGAAGTTGCTCGCGGCGGTGGCGGTGTTCGGCCTCGCGACGATCGGGTTCGCGCTGTCGCGGTCGATCCCGGCGTGCTTCGCGATGCTGGTGATCACCGGCCTCGCGGACGAGGTCAGCGTCGTGGTCCGATCGAACGTGGTCCAGCTGTCGACCCCCGAGGAGCTGCGGGGGCGGGTCAGCGCCGCGCAGTTCGTGTTCATCGGGGTGTCGAACGAGGTCGGCGAGCTCGAGAGCGGCACCGCCGCCCACCTGTTCGGTCCGGTGGTGGCGGCGCTGTCCGGCGGCGTCGGCTCGCTGGTGGTGGTCGCGGCGACCGCGCTGTTCGCGCCGTCGCTGCGCCGGGTCGATCGGCTGACCGCAGCGGCCCTCCGACCGGACCCGACGCCGGCGCCGGCCACCGACTAGTACAGCGAGTTGATCCCGTTGGCGTCGTCGTTCGCGAGCTCGTCTTCGCCGATGTCGCACGGGTTGACGGCGAAGAACATCGTGGCTGCCTGGTTGTTGCTGTGGCCGAGCCCGAGCACGTGGCCGACCTCGTGCTGCAGGATCCCGCTGATGTAGAACTCGTTCGCGCCGCAGGTGTTGACGTTCGGGTCTTCGTTCTCGCTGGTGAACTTCACCTGCTGGGTCACGTAGATGTCGGCGTCGTCGATCGTGTCGAATCCGGCGGTCGCATGGAAGAACCCGGTCAGGGTCGCGGCGAGGCACCCGCCGGTGCAGATGTTGAGCGGGTCGTTGAACTCGATCGTCGGCTTGCCGTCGCCGTTGACCGCCGCGGCGTTGTTGTGCGCCGTGGCGTTGATCAGGTTCACGCCAGACTTGCCGTCCCAGCCCTTCACCTGGTCCTCGAGCGCGTCGATGATGTCGGCCTCGCCGTGATCCCCGTCGGTGATGCTGGTCTCGACCTGGGCACGGTTGATGTCGACGTTCACCGGCAGGAGGTCCCACACCCGGTTCGGCGTCAACAGGACGAACGCCTGGGCGCTGGTGGTGCTGGCGATCGACCCGGCGACCACGGCGACCGCGGCCGACACGAACAAAAGCTTGCGGTTCATGGGTGCTCCTGCGATCAGTGGGTGGCGCGGATGGTCTGGATCAGGTCGGTCACCGGCGTCATCGTCGGGACCACGGTCTCGGCGGTGACCTCGGATCGGTTGGCCCGGTGGCCCTGGACGTTCGCCGGGACGACCCGCTCGATCCCGTCCGCGCCGGTGAACACCTCGTAGATCCCCTGCCCGTACTCGTTGACCCGCCAGTCGCCGGAGTCGTCGAGCCAGGTGCCGAGGAACAGCACGAGCTCGTCGCCCACGTCGAACTGCGGGAACCCGATCGCCTGCATCACGTACCCGTCGAGCTCGCCGCCCGCCTCGCGGACGTACAGCTCCTCACCCACGTCGAACGAGCCGTCGAGGGACCGGACCACCTCGAGGTGGGCCACGGTCGTGATGTAGCCGTGCTCGTCCCCGTACCAGTAGGACTCCGTGTCCAGCACCTTGACCTGGACGACCGCGGAGGTCGTGGCCATCAGCTCCGGGAACGTGATCCGGCGGAACGTGGACGCTTCGGCGGCGGGGGCCAGTCCGAGCGCCATCAACCCGATCGACAACAGCGGTCGCAGCATAGAGCACCTCCGGGGACGGCCGAACCGGAGCAAACTCCGGACCATCCTTCACGACGGTTCTACGCCGAACATTCAATCGAGCTGCGACACGACTGTCGCAGGACGGCGCCCCACCGGGAGCGCGGTGCCCCAGCGCGGGACTCCGCCGCGGTCGGGGCGCTCGACCCGCCGCGTTCCTCACCGCGACGGGGTGTTGTACGTGTCGCCGGTCGGGTGACACCCGATGCAGATCCCCACGTCGGACGTCGGGCTGAAGTCGAAGCCCTTGTGCGGGACGATCAGGTCGTCGTGGCAATCCCAACACAGGACCCTCGTCAGGCTGGAGGGGTAGTCCGGGTGACAGTCCGCGCACGCGATCACCCAGTCGTCCGGATCGGTCGGAAACTGCTGATCGTACCCGCCGTGGGGGGAGCGGAACCGGTGCTCGGGCTCGAACCACCGCGGATCGTCCCACGCGTCGAGGGTGTGGCACGGGCCGCAGTCGTACCGGATCGGGATGTCCGCGTTGTTCCAGTGCACCTCCTCGGTCGGGCGCTCGTCGGCGTGGCAGTCCCAGCACAGCCGGTCCGGGGCGAGGCCGACGTGCTCCGGGACGGTGGTCGTC
>JBEBJW010000575.1:0-5298 GCA_040079715.1 Myxococcota bacterium
ATCCTGAATCCTGCGTGTCTGCCAGTTCCACCACTTCCGCGCGGAACGCCGGTGTCGTAACGGGTGGAGGTGGGGGGCGTCAAGGCGGTGCGGTACGCCTTGCCCCGGATGACGCGGTGGATAGATGCGGAGCGGTTTTCGACCGGAGGCCCCTTGGGCATCTTCGATGTGTTCCTGTCCGAAGAGAAGCGGATCCAGAAGAACCAGCGGACGCTGACGAACCGCGACGTCCAGGCGGAGGATCGCGAGGGAGCGGCCCGGTGGCTGGCCGACAACGGGACGCCGAAGGCGCTGGTCGCGCTGCTCACCCGGTTCGACATGAACCTCGAGAACCAGCTGAAGGACAAGTCCGAGAAGGACTTCGCGTACGGCCTGCTGAAGGGGATGGGCGAGCCGGTGATCCGGCCGCTCGAGCGCCACCTCGAGAAGTGCCGTCAGATCGCCGCGCCGCTGCGGATGTACCTCGAGCTGAAGGGGGAGGAGCCCGCGATCCTCAAGGTGTACGAGCTGCTCGAGACCGAGCGCAAGAAGGACGACTTCAAGCCCCAGAAGAAGATGGACCTGCTGGTGTGGCTCGCCGAGCGCAAGCACCCGGGGGCGATCGAGGCCGCCACGCTCCAGCTCACCGACTTCGACGAGGGCGTGCGGTACTCGGCGTCGGAGGTGATCATCGCCCAGGGCGACGAGGCCGGCCGCGAGCCGCTGGCGGCGGTGCTCCGCAACCCGCAGGAGGACTCGAACCGGCTGAAGGTGCGGCTGGCCGGCGTGTTCGCCCAGCGGCGGTGGTCGCTCGACGACGAGGCCGCGGGCCACCTCCCGGTCGGGTTCTCGGTCCGCGAGGGCCGGGTGGTGAACGCGTAGTCCGGCAGGGCGCGATCGGCCCTGCGGGCGGTTCGGGGATCCACCCGTCGGCCGGCGACGACGGCGTCCGGGTGGCGTCCCGTCGCAGGCGACCGGCGGAGCCTACAGCCCGGTCCACCGGGTCAGGATCGACTCCCGCTCGAACAGCCGGACCGCGACCCCGGCGAGCACCGCGTCGACCGCCGCCAGGCCGGCGATCGCCGGGATCACCACCAGCGGCCGCACCACCATCACCCCGAGCGACTGGGCGACGATCACCCCGACCACCGGGACCGCGACCAGCGCCGCCACCTGCTGCGCCGACCGCGGATCCGTCGACCGGGACGACACGATCGTCGCGAGCAGGACCGACAGCCCCGCCAGCAGCGGCACCAGGAACACCAGCGCCGCGATCCACGCCGGGCTCGCCACCGACGCCGCCAGCCGCGGCGACACCATCAGCGCCACCAGCCCGAGGTACAGCGTCGCCGCCGCCCAGGTGACCCCGACCGCCGGGATCACCGCCGCCAGACACTTCGACCCCAGGAGCTGCACGGTGGTGATCGGCGTCGCGAGCAGCGGCTCGAGCGTGCGCTCGGTCTTCTCGCCGACGATCGCATACGCGGCGATGGCGCTCGGGAGCGCCGTCGGAAGCACCAGGAACACCGGCATCATCATCGACACGAGGTACATCGCCAGGCAGTCCGCCGACGGGAGCGCCTCGCACAGCGCGCCGAACAGCGCCCGGATCTCGGCGGGGTCGCCGGGCCCGGTCCCCGGCTGCAGGCCCCGGATCGGCAGCAGCGAGCCAGCCGCCACCCCGACCAGCAGCAGCGGCGTGATCACCACCGAGAACAACACGATCCGGTTCCGGAACACGTCGTCCCATTCCTTGCGCAGCAGCAGCCACCACACGCCCATCAGCCCGCCCCGACCAGCGCGAGGTACACCTGCTCGAGCGAGTGGTGGACCTCGTCGACCGCCAGCACGTCCGCGCCGGCGCCGACCAGCGCCCGCACGATCCGCGGGGTCGCGGCGGGGGGATCGACCACCCGCGCCAGCAGCCGGTCGCCGTCGAGGGTGACCTCCGACACGCCGTCGACCCCCGCGACCACCGCCCGGAACGCCGCCGGCCCGACCACCCGGACCGCGACCTGCCGCCCGAACAGTGTGTGGCGCAGGTTCTGGACCGAGTCGAGCACCCGGAGCCGGGTCGAGAACACCGCGACCCGGTCGCACAGCCGATCCGCGTCGTCGAGGTTGTGGGTGGTGAGGAACACGGTCCGCCCGTCGCGCCGGAGCTCGGCCACGAGCGCGCGGACCCGCCCGGACGCCTCGGGGTCGAGCGCGCTGGTCGGCTCGTCGAGGAACACGATCGGGGGATCGTGGACCAGCGCCCGGCAGATCGCGAGCTTCTGGCGCATCCCCTTCGACAGGGTGCCCGCCTGGGCGTCGCGCCGGTCCCACAGGCCGAACCGCTCGAGCCACCGGCGGACCTGCCCCCGCACGTCGCGCACCCCGTACAGCGACGCGAAGATCTCGAGGTTCCGGTGGACCGACAGGCGGTCGTACAGGCCGGGCGTCTCGGTCAGCAGCCCGACCGACCGGCGGATCGCGTCCGCGCCCGATCCGCCATCCGCACCCGGTCCCCCAGCCGGACCCGGCACAGCGTGCCCGGCGACCTCGGCCCGCCCGGCGGTCGGCGCGATCAGGCAGCACAGCATGCGGATCGTCGTCGTCTTGCCGGCGCCGTTCGGCCCGAGGAACCCGAGCACCTCGCCCTCGTGGACCTCGAGGTCGAGCCCGTCGACCGCGGTCCGGTCGCCGAACCGGCGGGTCAGGCCCTCGGTCCGGATCGCGATCCGGGTCACGCGGCGTACACCGTCGCGCCGTGCGGTCCAGCGGGCAGCCAGCCCCGAGCGGTCGAGCGGGTCCACATCGGCGTCGATTAACCACCCGCCCGGGGCTCGGCCGTCAGAACTGGCTGTTGGTCTCCTCGAGGCCGCCGATCGACCGGAACCCGCCGTCCGGGGCGAGGTCGGCGTCGATGTCGAGCCCGCCGCGCCGCCGCTGGACCGCCTCCGACCGGGCCATCAGCACCATCTTCCGCGCGTTGAACGCTGGGATCAGCCGGGCGAGGACCGGAGCGCCGAGATCGCGCTCCGCGTTCGGCAGCAGCTCGTTCTCCTCGTCGTGGACGTGGTGGGTCACGACCCGCTTCAGCTCGGTGACGAGGTCGGTGAGCGCTGGATCGCTGCAGTCGTACGACGCGAGCTCGGTCACCAGGTGCTCGATCTCCGCGTGCTCGCGGATCGCGTGCTCGGTGCGGGTCCGGGTCTGAGGCTGGACCTTCAGGAAGTCGTACACGACCTCCTCCTCGGCGTGGGCGTGCGCGGTGAGGCCGACCACGATCTGGTCCCGGAGGTCTTCGCGCATCGACACCTCGTACGCGCCGCTCGCGAGGAGCTCGTCGATCAGCCGGGAGACTTCGGCGTGATCCGCGTGGAGGCGCGCGCGGAGATCGTTCTCGGGCGTGCTGCCGGTCAGGGTCTCGCGGAGCCCTTCCTTGAGCTTGTCGAACATCGGTACACCTCGCGCACGGTTCTGGTTCTCCGTGACGTAGGTCGCCCGCCGTGGATCACCAACCGCGCCGGCACCGCCGGGCAGCGGGTCATGGGTGTCGTCGCGTCAGTCCTGGCGTCCGGCGCCGATCCGCGCGATCCGGTCGTACCACGCGGCCCCGACCGCGAGCGCGTCCTCGTGGAAGTCGAACCGGCTCGAGTGGGCCGGGTGGGCCGCCGGGCCGGGCACCCGCGCGCCGAACCGGATGTAGCACCCCGGGATCCGCTCGAGGTACCACGCGAAGTCCTCGCCGCCCATGTTCGCGGTCGCGAGCGGCATCACCCGCTCCGGGCCCACCACGTCGAGGGCCGCCTGGCGCGCGAGCGCGGTCGGACCGGGCGGGTTGACCAGCGGCGGGGTCCCCTCGAACCGGACGAGCTCGATCCGCGCCCCGTGGACCGCCCCGACCCCGGCCGCGATCCGGGCGATCGCCTCGTTCAGCAGGGCCCGGACGTCCGCCCGCTGGGCCCGGATCGTCCCCTCGAGGGTCGCGCGGCCGGCGATCACGTTCGGCGCGCTCCCGGCCTCGAACCGGCCGATCGTGACGACCGCCGGCTGGGCGGGGTCGACCTCGCGGCTGACGACCGCCTGGAGCGCGGTCACGAGGTGGCTCCCGATCACGATCGCGTCCTGGGCCTCGTGCGGGCGGGCGCCGTGGCCTTGCCGGCCGTGCACGATCAGGGTGAACGTGTCGGTCGAGGCGTTCACGCAGCCGTCGGTGACGACCAGCACCCCGGGCGGGTACGCGCGGTCGAGGTGCCCGCCGTAGATCGCGGTCACCCCGTCGAGCGCGCCGGCCTCGATCATCGCGAGCGAGCCGTTGCCCTGCTCCTCTGCCGGTTGCCACAGCAGCCGGACCGGGAACGGTGGTGGGTCCGCGATCAGCAGCGCGGCCGCGCCGACGAGCATGCTCGCGTGGCCGTCGTGGCCGCAGGCGTGCATCACGCCGGGGTTCACCGACGCGAACGGCAGGCCGGTCTCCTCGTGGATCGGCAGGGCGTCGATGTCCGCCCGGAGCGCCACGCGCGGGCCGTCCCCCCGACCGGGCAGGTCGACGACGATCCCCGTCCCCGCGACGCCGGCGCGGTGCGCCACCCCGAGCTCGTCGAGGGTGCCGGAGATCCGCCGCATCGTGGCGTGCTCGGTGAACGCGAGCTCGGGGTGCTGGTGCAGCGCGCGCCGGAGGGACACCATCCGGTCGACGATCCCGGCGGGGACGGCCATCTAGCGCCCGTCCGCGCAGGCGACGGTCAGCCCGAACGCGCCCTCGGCGTCGCCCTTCCCCTCGACCACCACCAGCCAGTGGGTGGCGACCTGCGACGTGATCCGGACGTGCTCGCGCGCGGTGCCGTCGTTCGGCCACATGTCGCACTGGGGCACCGGGTCGTCGTTCGTCGGGCACCGGCTCGGGTCGGTGACCCGGATCGCGGCGAGGTCGAGGTCGGCGCACGGGGTGTCGAGCCACAGGTCGACGGTGCGGTCGCCGGCCGGCAGCTCGAGCAGGTACACCCGCTCGTCGCCCGAGTCGTGGTTCGTCGTCGCGGGGGTGCAGAACGTCTTCTCGTAGAACCGCGAGTCGAACCGGGAGACCCCGCCGCGGGTGTGCCCCACCACGGTCTCGCCGCACCGGATCGTCGCCGTCACGCAGTCCGGCCCGGCGACCGGCCCGCCGTCGTCGACGTCGCCGCAGTTCGCGGCGAGGATGGCCGGGGAGGGGGCGTCGGCGCCGGAGGCCGGGGCGCTCGCGGGCGACGGGGTCGTCGGCCCGGCGGTGACCGTGCCCCCCTTGCGGAACGCGGCGGGCAGCCGACCCAGCGCCTCGAGGGTGGTGTCGCG
>JBEBJW010000576.1:0-5291 GCA_040079715.1 Myxococcota bacterium
TGATCGCGACCGTGCTCGACCTGAAGACGAACCGCCGGTTGATGTCCGAGGAGCCGGTGGTCAGGCTCCTGTGACTGCCCCCGCCGCGGGGATCCCAGGGGCGGGGTCGACGCCCGCCACGCCGAGCTGATCGAGCAGCCACGCGCTGACGAACGCCCGATCCTCGAGCGCGCCGTACCGCCCGGACTTGCCCTGGTGGCCGGTCAGCTGGACCCACAGCAGGAACTCGCCGTCGGTCGCGGTGGCGCGGAGCTTCTGGACCCACTTCGCCGGCTCCCAGTACTGGACCCGGGGGTCGTTCAGGCCGGCGGTCGCGAGCAGGTTCGGGTACCGGCGGGCGGCGACGTTGTCGAGCGGGGAGTACGCCCGGATCGTGTCGAAGAACGCGCGCTGGCGCGGGTCGCCCCACTCGGCCCACTCCCCGGCCGTCAGCGGGAGCGACGCGTCGAGCATCGTGGTCAACACGTCGACGAACGGGACCTCGGCCAGCGCGGCCCGGAACAGGTCCGGGGCGAGGTTGATCGCCGCCCCCACCAGCAGCCCGCCGGCCGAGCCGCCCCAGATCGCGAGCTTCTCGGGGGCGGTGGCGCCGATCGCGACCAGGTGACGGGCGCAGGCCACGAAGTCGGTGAACGACCGCTGCTTGTGGTGGAACTTGCCGGCCTCGTACCACGACCGCCCGAGGAACCCCCCTCCCCTGACGTGCCCGATCGCGAACACCACGCCCCGGTCGAGCAGGCTGACCCGGGTCGGCGAGAACACGGGATCGATCGTGATCCCGTACGAGCCGTACCCGTACAACACCAGCGGGTGCGGGCCCGCAGACAGCGGGAGATCCGCCCGGTACACGATCGAGATCGGGATCTCGGTCCCGTCGGCCGCGATCGCCGCGAGGCGCTCGGTCCGGTACTTCGTGCGGTCGTACCCGGGGACCTCCTGTTCCTTGAGCCGGGTGACCGATCGGGCGTCGAGATCGTACGCGAACACGGTGTACGGCGACGTCATCGACGTGTAGTCGAACCGGAACGTCCGGGTGTCGAACTCGAGGTTCGCGTCGTCGTCGATCACGCACGGGCGCTCGGGGATCGGCACCACGTGCTCGCCGCCCGCGTCGTCGAGCAACCGGAACCCCAGCTGGCCGCGGTCGCGCTCGAGCACCGCCGCGAACGTCGCGAACCCGTCGATCCCGACCACCTCGACATCGTCGCGGTGGGCGACGAGCTCGATCGGCGCGCCGAGCCCGTCGGCCCGGATCGGCACCTCGAGGACCCGGTGGTTGACCGCGCTGCCGGGGACCCCGTCGGCCCCGACGTTGGTGGTCACGAGCAGCCGCTGGCGGTCTCCCCGCCCGACGTGGGACACCTGGTACTTCGCCCCGGTGGCCCGCGGGAACACCACGGTCCGCGGACCGGCCGGGTCGTCGGCCGCGACGATCGACACCTCGGTCGTGTCGCCGTTGCCGATCGTGAACGTCAGGAACCGGCCGGAGCGCGTCCGCCCTGGGAACAGCCGGTACCGCGGGTCCGGCTCCTCGACCAGCACCGGGTCCGTCATCGGGTCGGTCGCGCTGCCGACCCGGTGCCGGTGGACCCGGAACGACCGCAGCGTGTCATCGAGCGCGCACCACAGCAGCGTGCCGTCGTTCGCCCACACGAGCGACGTTCCCACTCCCACGATCCTGTCCGGCAGGTCCTCACCGGTCGACAGGTCCCGGATCCGCACCGTGTGGCGCTCCGAGCCGTCCTCGTCCGTCGCGTACGCGCACAGGCGGTGGTCCGGGCTCGTCGCCAGGCCGCCGAGCGACAGGTATGGCTTGCCCTCGGCCAGCGCGTTCACGTCGATCAGGATCTGCTCGGGGCCCCCGTCCCTCGGGCGCCGGCAGTAGATCCGGTGCGGCTTGCCCGCCTCGACCCGCGAGTAGTACGCCCACGGGCCGTCCGGCGCGGGCACGGTCGCGTCGGTCTCGAGGATCCGCCCGACCATCTCGGCGTACAGCTGCTTGCGGAGCGGGTCGAGCCCGGCGAGCCGGTGGGCGGTGAACGCGTTCTCGGCCTCGAGGTGGGCCAGCACCGCCGGCTCCGACTTCTCGCGGAGCCAGTACCAGGGATCGTCACGGTCGACGCCGTGTTCGGTGTGGCGGTGGGGGCGACGTTCAGCGAGCGGCGGGTTCATCGGTGCTCTGGGCGGGGGTCCGTCCAGAACGATAACGTACGCGCAGCGCCCCCGGATGAACCGGGAGGGACGCGGCGTACACCAGGCGGTCCCCCTCCCGGGTCGGCGGAGAGAACCCGGCGGTCCGGCCGTTCACCCGCACCTCCGCCACGTCCTCCGCCTGGTGGAGCACCGCGACCACCTCCTGCGGCTCGGCGCCGTACAGGGCGATCCGGGCCATCAGGTCGACGTAGTCGTAGGTGTCGGCCGCGCAGAGATCGAGCGCCTCCCCGCCCGACCGGCGGATCGCGTCGAGGTACACCGGGCCCAACGCCGACCACTTCTCGACCGTGCACTCGGACTCGGGCACGATCCCGTGCAGCCGGAACGACGCGAGGTCGTTCGACACCTGCGCGGCCTTCCGCAGCTCCTCGACCGACGGGCGGCGCTGGATCAGCGCGTGGGAGCCGGGCCCGTCGAACCCGGGGTCGTGGGTGTCGGACACGAACACCACGTTGACCGCCGCCCCCGGCCGGAACAGCTCCGGGTTCGCCGACAGGTGCTGGCCGAGCGCGGTCAGCCCCGCCTCGGCCCCGAGCGGCAACAGCGACGTCTGGGTGTGCGCGACCAGGCACGGCACGCCCCCGGCGTTGGTGTCGCCCGGCGCGAACCACCCGTCACAGCCGTCGACCGGGAACCGGGCGGCGACCTCGGGCGGCGCGACCCCCCGGAACTGCGCGATCGCCGGGCCGTCGACCACGCCGAGGAACCCGGGCTCGAAGCCGAGCCAATCCGGCAACGACTCCAGCGCCGGGCGCACCGGGTGGTGGCGATCCGCCGGCAGGGTGGTGATCACCGCGATCCGGCTGTCGGGCGGGAACACGTCCGCGAGTGCCATCGCGGCAAACCCCTCGCGGACCCGGTCCATCACCGCCGCCATCGACACCGAGTCGTCGATCACGAACAGGTAGTCCACCGGCGGTGGAGCGGAGCCGAGGCTGGTCGGCGCGGCCCACGGCGGCGGCGGGCTGCTGATCCCCGCCGCGAACCCGTCCCGATCGGGCGCAGCGGACCGGACCGGGGCCTCCCACGCGGTCGGAGCCGAGGCGGGAGGCGCAGTCGGGACCCCGACGGGCGACCCGGTCGGCGACGCAGCGGGAGCCCCGAACGACGACGCCGAAGGCGGCTTCGGGAACACGGCCGGAACGCCCTGCGTCCCCGACGGCGCGACCCCGGGCGGCGCGACCGCCGACACGCCGTACTCCTGGCCACACCCGACCGCGAGCAGGATCGACCACCGCATGGATGCCTCCGCGTCACGACAGTGTACCCCGGCCGCTGATCGTTCACGGCCTGCGATCCGGTCCGAGCGCTCGGCCCGGAATTCACGCGACAGACCGGCGAATGCAGGTTAGCCTGCTCCAGGACGCCTTCATCCTTTCATCCGCATGCACGGATGCACCACCCGCGAGGTCGCCATGTCGCACGAGTACCCGAAGACTCCGTCCCGTCCGTTCCTCGACACCGGCCTGGCCCTGTTCTCGGGCCTGTCGCACCGGGTGGTCGACGCGTCCGAGCGCACCGTCCGGTTCGGCCGGAAGGAGCTCGAGCTCGCGCTGTACGAGATGCCCGGTCTGGTGTCGCTGCGCGAGCAGTACGGCGCGTCGAAGCCGCTGAAGGGCGCGCGCATCTCGGGCTCGCTCCACATGACGATCCAGACCGGCGTGCTGATCGAGACCCTCCGGGAGCTCGGCGCCGACGTCCGGTGGGCGAGCTGCAACATCTTCTCGACCCAGGATCACGCCGCGGCGGCCGTCGCGCTCGGTGAGGGCGGCACGCCCGAGAAGCCGGTCGGCACGCCGGTGTTCGCCTGGAAGGGCGAGACGCTCGCCGAGTACTGGTGGTGCACGATGCAGGCGCTCGACTGGAACGGCGCCGGTCCGAACCTGATCCTCGACGACGGCGGCGACGCGACGCTGCTGTTCCACCTCGGCGCCGAGCTCGAGGAGAAGGGCGTGATGCCCGACGCGTCGATGGGCGGCTCCGAAGAGGAGAAGATCGTGTACGCCCTGCTCCGGCAGGTCCGCGAGGAGCGCGGCGACAAGTACTGGCAGGCGATGGCGAAGGCCGTCCGCGGCGTGTCCGAAGAGACCACCACCGGCGTCCACCGGCTGTACCAGCGGGTCGAGAACGGGACCCTCCGGTTCCCGGCGATCAACGTCAACGACAGCGTGACGAAGTCCAAGTTCGACAACATCTACGGGTGCCGCCACTCGCTGGTCGACGCGATCATGCGCGCCACCGACATGCTGCTGTCCGGCAAGAAGTCGCTGGTGCTCGGGTACGGCGACGTCGGCAAGGGCAGCGTCCAGTCGCTGCTCGGCCAGCACGCCCGGGTCGCGATCACCGAGATCGACCCGATCTGCGCGCTCCAGGCCTGCATGCACGGGCTCGACGTGGTCCGGATGGACGACGTGGTCGGTCAGATGGACGTGTTCGTCACGGCGACCGGCAACGCCAACATCATCACCGCCGCCCACATGAAGAAGATGAAGCACAACGCGGTGGTGTGCAACATCGGCCACTTCGACAACGAGATCGACATGGCCGGCCTCGAGGCGCTCCGCAAGTCGGGCGAGGTCGAGAAGATCGAGGTCAAGCCGCAGGTCCACGAGTGGAAGTTCCGCGACACCAAGCACGGCCCCGGTGGCAAGGGCCACAGCATCCTGGTCCTCGCCGAGGGCCGCCTGGTGAACCTCGGCTGCGCGACCGGCCACCCGTCGCTCGTGATGTCGGCCTCGTTCACCAACCAGGTGCTGGCGCAGATCGAGCTCCACCAGAAGGCCGAGAGCTACGGCCTGAAGGTCGTCACCCTGCCGAAGCACCTCGACGAGCACGTCGCCCGGCTCCACCTCCACAAGTTCGGGGCCGAGCTCACCGTCCTGTCCGCGGATCAGGCCGCGTACATCGGCGTGCCGGTCGAGGGGCCGTACAAGGCCGAGCACTACCGGTACTGACCGGCGCGACCGGACCGGGGTAGGCTGTCCCCGATGGACGCGCCGCGACACCTCGGCATCGACCTCGGGACCACCAACACCGCCGCCGCCGTGTTCGACGGCGAACGCCTCGATCTCGTGCGA
>JBEBJW010000577.1:0-5287 GCA_040079715.1 Myxococcota bacterium
CCGCGTCGAGCAGGATCACGTCGGGCGGCCGCCGGAACGCCACGTCGACCGCCGCAGCGCCCGTGCCGGCGCGGCGCACGTCGAACCCGCGGCCGGCGAGGCTCGCGCAGAGCGAGTCGGCGTCGGGTCCGGGTGGGGTCACGACCAGCAGTGCCGGCACAGCGATCCTCCACGTTCACGATACCAGGTCGCGCGGCCCCGACCGGCCCGCGGCGGTGTCCGCCCGGGTACCCGTCCCCTGCCGACCGCGCACACCCACGGAACCCGGGCGAGCGAGCCCGGTGATCACTCGTGGCCGCTGATCACTCGTGGCCGGTGATCACATGATCATTCGTGGATGGCCTTGCGGGACTCGGGCGGAGTGACCGACCGGATCGGCGGCGGGGTCCCGGTGGTCGACCGGGCCCGGGTCAGCAGCAGGGCGGCGGGGACCAGCAGGCCAGCCGCAGACCGCAACCCGGCTTCGTCCGGCGGTTCACCGGCCGGCGCGAGCCACAGCCGGTACCACGAGATCCGGACCCCGGCGATCAGGCTGTTCCGGAACGCCCCGTCACCCGGTCCGGGCTGGAGCTGGACCCAGCCGTGATCGGTCCGCGCCCACACCTCGTGGACCCACACCTCGCGCGAGTGCACGTCGAGCACGAGGACGCCGCTCTGGAGGATCGGCTCGCCGGCGCAGGTGCCGGCGACGATCTCGTACCGCCCGCCCGGGAGCTCCCCAGCGAGGTCGCGCGCGGCCACGTCGACGAACTCCGGGCACCGCGGGGCACGGGCCGGCGGGGTGGCCTGGACCACCATCGCCACGAGGATCGCCATCAGGATCACGAGGATCCCGGCGAGCATCACGAGCTCCATCGGTGTCTCCTGCGAGCAGCACACTGTAGCCGGTCAGGTCCCGCGCGGCCGCCGAAACGTTGCCGGATTGTCTCGGAGCGCCCCGATCGCGCACCGAGGGGCTAGCTAGCCGCGCTCGACCGCCCGCCGCAGCTCCCGGGCGGCGACCTCCGGGAACACGCTGTGGACCGCGATCCCGGTCGCCTGCTCGAGCCCGGCGTGGGCGGTGAGCCGCGGGGCGATCCGGACGTGCCAGCCGACTCGTTCGGCGGGGAAAACCAGCCCCGAGCGGTCGCCACTCGGCGTCGGTGCAGTGGAAACCTCGGGCCCGTCCTCGGGGGACACCGGCGGACCGAGCGCCACGGTGGTGGTCGGTACCTCGCCCAGGACCGACGCGAGCGCGCGGGCGACCGTCCAGCTCACCGCGGCGAGCGCCTCGACCTCGGCGTCGGACGCGTCGGCGAACCCGCCGGCCGGCGCCTCCGGCACGAGCCAGACCTCGAATGGGTCCCGCGGCGCGTACGGGCACAGCGCGGTGATCGGGCCGTCGCGGGTCACGATCCGCCGCCCGTCGCGCAGCTCCGCGTCGAGCACGTCCCGGAGGAGCGTCCGGCCGGTCCGCTCGCGGTGGGCGCGCGCGTGGGCGACCAGCGCCCGGGTCCGTCGGGGCACGATCGGCAGCCCGACGATCTGAGCGTGGGGGTGCGGCTGGCTCGCCCCGGCCCCCGCCCCGTGGTTCCGGAACCACACCACCGTCGCGAGGCGCCGGTCGTTCCGGAGGTCCCGCAGGCGGGAGACCGCGAGCCGGAGCGCGTCGGCGGTCCGCCCCACCGGGAGGGTGTGCAGCGCGGCGTGCTCGGGGGCCTCGACCAGCACCTCGTGGGCCCCGACGCCGGACACCCCGCCGAGCAGGCCGTCGCCGACCGGGTGGAGCTGCTCCTCGACGATCAGCGCCGGCGCTCGGTTCGCGAACGCCCGCGCCACCCACCGGCCGTCGGACGTGATCGCGGCGATCGTCGGGCGGGTGTGGGCCTCGTTGCCGGGGCAGAACGGGCAGTCCGCCGGCGCGAGCGCGGACGCGACCCGCGGGCGGCCCTCGACCACCCGATCCGACGACAGCACGACCTCCTCGCCGGTGAGCGGATCCCGCCGGACCTCGCGCACTACGACCACCACGCGAGATCGAGGTCCGGGAACACGCCGTCCAGCAGGTGCGCTCGGGCGATCGCCTGGGTCACCACCGGGTCCGCCGGCTGGTCCGGGTCGGTGATCAGGTCCTCGACCCCGTTGCACAGGTCGTCGAACAGCGACGCGTGCTCGAAGATCCGCCGCAGTCCATAGTCGATCGCCCCGGCGGTGCTGATCACGAACGGCCAGTCGCTCGCCTGGAGCAGCAGGAGCTGGCGGGCCGCGTCGGACAGCAGATCCCGCACCGCCTGGTCCGTCCGCCACGGCGCGCGGTGCCACAGGTCGATGAACCGGTCCTCCGCCCGGTACTCGACCTCCCAGTAGAACCGCAGCTCGTCGTTCTGCCACACCCGGTGGTCGCCGCCCGCGCCCCACGACCCCTCCGGCAGCCGGATCGCCTTGTCGGACGGGGCCGCCTCGAGCACCGCCCCGACGGTGGCGGGCCGGACGTCCGGGTCCCGCGCCATCCGGCGGGCGACCTCGAGCAGGAACTGCGGTCCCTCGTGCCACCAGTGCCCGAACAGCTCGGCGTCGAACGGGGCGCACACCACCCCGACCCGCCCGGTCCGCTCGCCGTGCATCCGGAGCCGCGCCTTGACGAGTTCGCAGAAGTGGAGGGCCTGGTCGTGGACCGCGGCGGGCACTTCGTCCGGGTCGTACACGGTCTTGTCGCCGAGGTCCGCCTCGGGCGAGGTGACCCGCCAGTAGCGCAGCCCGCGCAGCCCGTGGCGCTTGTGGAACTCGAGGTACCGGCCGTCGCCGGGGTACCCGATCTTGCCGCTCCACACCTGCTCGCTGACCTCGGGGCACCGGGCGAGCACGTCGAGCGGCAGCAGCCCCGCGGCGTCTCCCCTCGCCCCGCGCGCGCTCGACTCGACCAGCCGGTGGGGCTCGAGCTCGCTGTTCCAGGCGCGGAGCACGTCCCACTCGGGCTGGGCGGGGTCGATCGCCCGGGCGCGCCCGCCCTCGACGGTGGCGGCGGCGGTGCCCCGACGGACGAGCGGCGTGTCGACGAAGAAGAACCGGACACCCTCCTCGGCGAGGATCGACCCGGTGCCGGCCACGTCGCGGGGCAGCCCGTGGACCGCCGGGGGCCAGAACGAGCCCGGCGGCCGGTACGCGCACTCCGGCAGCCACACCCCGCGCGGGCGGAACCCGAGGATCCGCTCGGAGGTGGCGAGTCCGGCGCGGACCTGGGCCCGGCCGCACGCGTCGTGGAGCAGCAGCGGGTGGTAGCCGTGGGTGGCGTTCGAGCTCAGGATCTCGATCAGGCCGTTGTCGGCGTGGGCCCGGAACGCCCCGGCCACGTCGCGGCCGATCGCCTCGAACCGCTCCGCGAGCTCGCCGAACCGCGCCTCCCACCGACGGGCCAACGCAGCGAGTCGCGCGTCTCCCTCGGTCACGAACGCGGCGGCGTCGAGGGCGGCCCGGGCCCGGCGATCGGCCAGGAACGCGACCAGCCCGTTCTGGAACCGGGGGTTCGTCAGCTGCTCGAGCAGGATCGGCGTCAGCCCGACGGTCCACCCGGGGTGGATCCCCTCGGCGGCGCACGCGTCGAGCACCTCGAGCAGCGGCAGCCACGTCTCGGCGGCGGCTTCGAACAGCCAGTCTTCGCCGTGCGGCCAGCGGCCATGGTGGAGCACCCACGGGAGATGCCCGTGCAGGACGAGGCAGAACCGGCCGAACATCCGGGACGTGTAGCCCGGGCCGACCGAGCCGTCACCCGCTCCGACCGCAGGTTGCACGTTCGTCCAGGATGGCCGATGATGCCGGACCTCGGAGGTGTCCGTGTTGCTCGCCACCCTCACCGTGATCGCGTCCGCCTCCTCCGGCGGGCCCGGCGCCGACGCCCCGTTCGCGGTCCGGGCCCCTCCGGAGTCGGCGTGGGGCGGGGTCGCGCCGCTCCCGGTCCAGCAGACGGCGGACCCGCTCCAGCCGATGATCGCCGACGCGGCGCGCGAGTTCGGCGTGCCCGAGGTCGTGCTGTCCGCCCTCGTGTGGGAGGCGAGCCACTACGACCCGACCGTCACCCGGCAGTGGGCGGGGTACGGCCCGCTCGATCTGCGCGACGGGCGGGACCCGAGCGTCGAAGCGGCGGCGATCCTGCTCGGGATCTCGGCCGACGCCCTGGTGGCGGACCCGCGGGACAACGTCCGCGGCGGCGCGGCCCTGCTCGCCGATCAGGCGGCGCGGGCCAACGGCGGGACCCTGCCGGACCCCGACCTGCTCGAGGCCTGGTGGGACGCGGTCAAGCTGTTCTCCGGGGCCCACGACCTCGTCCTCCAGCGGAACTTCGCCAGCTACGTGTTCGAGCAGATCTGGTACGGCGTCGACGCGACGGTGCTCGAGACCGGCGAGCACGTCCGGTTCGGCGGCGTCCCGGTGGACCTGCCGGGGCTGCTCGCGGCGGAGGGCGGCCCGATCCCGGCCCTCCCCGACTACCCGGGGGCCGTGGCGTTCGTGCCGGCGTGCAGCAGCAACTACACGAACGACTCCCGGTCCGGGTCGGACATCACCTACGTCGTGATCCACACGATGCAGGGCAGCTACTCGGGCACGATCTCGTGGTTCCAGAACTGCTCGGCCGCGGTCACCGCCCACTACGCGGTCCGGTCGAGCGACGGCGAGATCACCCAGATGGTCGCCGAGGCGGACATCGCGTGGCACGCCGGCAACTGGTCGTACAACGAGATGTCGGTCGGGATCGAGCACGAGGGCTACGTCGACGACCCGTCCACCTGGTACACCGACGAGATGTACGCGGCGTCGGCGGCGTTGACCGCCGACATCATCGACCGGACCAGCGCTACCTCCGACCGGAACCACGTGATCGGCCACAGCGAGGTCCCGGGCGCCACCCACACCGATCCGGGCAGCGGGTGGGACTGGACCTACTACATGGCGCTGGTCGACGGGAGCTGGGTGATCGCGGGCGATCTGACCGGCGTGATCGCGGTCGACGACATCTTCACCGGGGTCCGGATCCCGGGCGCCACGGTCACGATCGCCGAGACCGGCGACGAGATGGTCGTCGGGGACGACGGCACCTACCTGTTCTCCGACCTGCCGGAGGGCAGCTACACCGTCACCGCCGTCGCCGCGGGCTACACCTCGGGCCAGTGCGCGCAGACGATCGACGCCACCGGCACGTTCTGGTGCTCGATCGCGCTGGTGGCCGACGACGGCGCGACCACCAACCCGGGCACGACCCCGGGGACCACGCCCGGGACCACGATCGACGACGGCGACGGCGACGGCACCACGC
>JBEBJW010000578.1:0-5282 GCA_040079715.1 Myxococcota bacterium
CCACCGCGGGGTCCGCGGTCCTCCGCCTCGTTCACCCGGATCGTCCGGCCGTCGAGATCCGTCCCGTCCATCTTCTCGATGGCGGCACGGGCGGAGTCTTCCTGTGCGAACGTCACGAACCCGAATCCACGGGACCGGCCCGTGTCACGGTCGGTGATCACCTTCGCATCCGTCACTTCGCCGAACTCGGAGAACGCGTCCAGCAGGCCCTCGTCGGTGGTGTTCCACGACAAACCACCCACGAACAGCTTCGTCTTGGCCATATCCTTACTCTCTCGATCTCGAGGGTGCGCCGCAGGACCGCACCGCACCCAACTGCAGCGGACCAATGGCGTCCGCATCCTCGACGGCACCGGCGCCGTCTGTTGGTGGTACGTCCCCGAGTCGTGCGTGCCCGTCGTTGGCCATCGAGCCCGGACGGGAGCGACGGGACGTCGGGTTCGGCGACATCCGGACCGCAGGGAGCACCTGCGGCGTCGGACAGGTCGGAGGGCACCGCCAACATCCTTTTCTACCGCAGGTGATTCCGGAACGCCAGCACCGTGCGATCCGGCGGCTCGGGGGCGCGCTCCCGGCCCGGTCGGCGTGGTAGGACGGGGCGGTCGGAGGCGCGATGATCGAGGATCCGGAGACGATCCGCCTGCGTGAGGATCGCGAGCGGATCGCGAACTGGCGTCGGTGGGGGCCGTACCTGCCGGAGCGCCAGTGGGGCACCGTCCGCGAGGACTACTCGGCCGACGGAGACGCGTGGACCTACTTCCCGTTCGAGCACGCCCACCTCCGCGCGTACCGGTGGGGGGAGGACGGATTGCTCGGGTGGAGCGATCGCCAGGGTCGGTTGTGCCTGTCGGTCGCGCTGTGGAACGGAGTCGACCCGATCCTGAAGGAGCGACTGTACGGGTTGACCGGTCACCAGGGCAACCACGGGGAGGACTGCAAGGAGCTGTACTTCTACCTCGACTCGACCCCGACCCACTCGTACGCCCGCGCGCTGTACAAGTACCCGCACGCGCCGTTCCCGTACCGGGCGCTCCGCGAGGGGAACCAGGCGCGCACCCGGCGCGATCCCGAGCTCGAGCTGGCGGACCTCGGAGTGTTCGACGAGCGGCGGTACTTCGATCTCGGGTGGGAGGTGGCGAAGCGGTCACCGGAGGACCTCCTGGTGCGGATCGTCGCCACGAACCGCGGCCCCGAGCCGGCCGCGCTGCACCTGCTGCCGACCGTGTGGTTCCGCAACGTGTGGTCGTGGGGTCGGACCGGCGAGGCATACCGCGATCGCCCCACGCTGTACGCCGCAGGCGACGGGATCCGCGCCGATTCGGACTCGCTCGGCCACTACGCGGTCGAGGTGGATCACCCGGGCGAGTGGCTGTTCACCGAGAACGTGTCGAACGCAGAGCGGCTGTGGGGGACGCCGAACGCGACCCCGTACACCAAGGACGCGTTCCACGCGCGGGTGATCGCCGGCGACACCGCCCGGGTCAACCCGGCGCGCACCGGGACCAAGGCCGCCCACTGGTCGCGCCACACGATCCCGCCGGGCGGCGAGGTCGTGATCCGGCTCCGGCTCCACGCGGTGGCCGAGGGCGCGAAGCCGCTGACCGCCGCCGCGTTCGACCAGTGGGTCGCGCTGCGCGCCGCGGAGGCCGATCGGTTCTGGGACGGGTTCACCCCGCCCTCTGCCAGCGCCGACGAGCGGCGGGTGCTCCGGCAGGCGTGGGCGGGGTTGTTGTGGTCGAAGCAGTTCTACCACTACGTCCCGAAGGAGTGGCTCGAGGGCGACCCGACCCAGCCGCCGCCGCCGGCCGAGCGGCACGACGGGCGGAACGTCGACTGGGCGCGCCACCTGTACAACCGCGACGTGATCTCGGTCCCAGACAAGTGGGAGTACCCGTGGTACGCCGCGTGGGACCTCGCGTTCCACATGATCCCGTTCGCGCGGTTCGACTGGACGTTCGCCCGCGACCAGCTCGAGCTGTTCCTCCGGGAGTGGTACCTGCACCCGAACGGACAGTTGCCGGCCTACGAGTGGAACCTGTCCGACGTGAATCCGCCGGTGCACGCCTGGTCCGCCTGGCGGGTCTACAAGATGAGCGGCCCGAAAGGGCACCGAGACCGGACGTTCCTGGCGCACGTGTTCCAGAAGCTGCTGATGAACTTCACCTGGTGGGTGAACCGGAAGGACGAATACGGCCGGAACCTGTTCACCGGCGGGTTCCTCGGGCTCGACAACATCGGGCTGTTCGACCGGTCGCGCCCGGTCCCGATCGGCCACCGGCTCGAGCAGGCGGACGGCACCGCGTGGATGGCGTTCGCGTGCACCACGATGCTCGGGATCGCGATCGATCTCGCGCGGGAGGACAAGGCGTACGCCGATCTCGCGTCGAAGTTCTTCGAGCACTTCGTCGCGATCGCCGACGCGATGAACACCACCGCCGACAGCGGTCTGTGGGACGAGGTCGACGGGTTCTACTACGACGAGCTGCGGGTCGACGGGCCGTCGATCGTGCTCCGGATCCGGTCGATGGTCGGGTTGATCCCGCTGTTCGCGGTGCTGGTGCTCGAGGACGAGGACCTGGCGGTGATCCCGAGCTTCCAGCGACGGATGAAGTGGTTCCTCGAGAACCGCCCGGATCTGGCCCGCCACATCGCGTACCTCGAGGGCGCGCCCGGCCACGAGCGGCGGCTCCTCGCCATCCCGACCCGGGACAAGCTGATCCGCCTGCTCCGGTACGTGCTCGACGAGGAGGAGTTCCTCTCACCGTACGGGATCCGCTCGGTCAGCCGGTACCACCTCGCGCATCCGTTCGAGCTCACCCTCCACGGCACGACGTACGCGGTGAAGTACGTCCCCGGCGAGTCCGACTCCGGGCTGTTCGGCGGCAACTCGAACTGGCGCGGTCCGGTGTGGTTGCCGGTCAACCTGCTGTTGATCGAGGCGCTGGAGCGGTACCACTACTTCTACGGCGACACGCTGAAGGTCGAGTGCCCGACCGGGTCGGGGACCTGGATGGACCTCGGCGCGGTCGCGGAGGAGCTGTCGACGCGGATCAGCCGCCTGTTCGTCCCCGGACCGGACGGCCGTCGGCCGTGCGATGGGCGGGATCGGAGGTTCGCCGACGATCCGGCGTTCCGGGACCTGATCCAGTTCCACGAGTACTTCGACGGGGACGACGGGACCGGCCTCGGCGCGAGCCACCAGACCGGCTGGACCGCGCTGGTCACCGAGTGCATCCGGCGGATCCGTCGGTGATCCGAATGTCGCGGTTCCGGCCCCGGCTCGGGTGACGAGCGGCGTCGGAGCTCGCTCTCCGCGGTGGCCCGGACCCTGCACCGGGTGCGGCCTGATGGGCGTTCTCAGCGTTCGCCTGACGGAGGATCTCGTGATTCTGCTCGCCCCGTTCGCTCCGCTGGTCTCGTTCGCGTCCGGCGGGACCCCCGCCAGCTCCGACATCGCCTCGACTTGCGCCAGCCCGTCGTTCGTCCGGTCGATCCCGGACGCGGGCGCGGTCGACGTGCCGACCGACGTGGTCCCGACGTTCGTGTTCCAGCCCGGCTGCGGCGGGCCGGCGCTGATCGAGCTGTACGACGCGGCGGACACGCTGCTCGAGTCCGGGTCGGTCCAGGTGAACGTCGCGGTCCAGCGGTTCCCGCTCACGACCGCGCTCGCGCCGGACACCGCGTACCGGCTGGTGGTCAACGTGTACGGCCCGATCGACATCCCGTTTACCACCGGCGCCGGCCCGGCCGACGGGGACGGTCCCCCGCTGCCGACGCTCGACCTCGTCGCCGACGACCCCACGTGGGTCGGCGGGACCCTCGACGTGCCGACCACGCTGACCGTGACCGACGTGGAGCCCGGGAGCCTGCTGTTGATCGGCGCCGGCGACGTGGTCGAGGTCGCGGAGATGCCGGCCAGCGGCGAGTACGTGTACGACAGCCTCCAGAGCACGTTGCCCGGCGTCGACGTGTGCGAGTCCGTCACGGTGATCGACGACGTGGGGCGGGAGGCGACCGACCGGGTGTGCGTGGCGGTGGTCGCGCCGGCCCGTCCGGACGGCGACACCGGCGCCGACGCGTCCCCGACCGGATGCGCGTGCGCCGAGACCGGCGGGCCCGGCGGGTGGCTCGCGCTCGGGCCGTTGGGTCTGGCCCTGGCCGCCCGGCGGCGGCGTCAGGCGATCCACGAGGTGGTCCCGGTGGCCCCGAGCCGGATCGCGTCGTAGCCGAACCGATCGCGGACCGCGTCGATCGCAGCCCCGACCGGCGGCCGACGGGTGGCCGGGAACGGCAGCCCGAGCTGGGGCGGCGCCAGGACCAGGTTCGACAGCGCGACCCCCACCAGCCGCACCGGCAGCTCGCGGGTCCACGCGACGTCGATCAGCCGGAACGCGCGCGGCAGCAGCTCGTGCTCCGACGCCGACGGCGGCCCGGACTCGCTCCGGCTCACCGTGTGGAAGTCCGACGTGCGCAGCTTCAGGGTCACCGTCCGGGCGACCACCCCGCGCCGGCGCGCCCGCCAGCACACCCGCTCGACCAACCCGCGGACCTGGTCGTTCACCCGCGACCGATCCGCGAGGTCGGCGTGGAACGTGCGCTCGTTGCTGATCGACCCGACGGCCGAGCCCTCGGCGTCGTGCTCGTGGAACGCCGGCCGATCCGCCCCGAGGGACGGGACCTGGCTGCCGTCGATCGCGCGCCGGACCGACTCCGCCAGCCCGCCGAACCGCACCCGCAGCGGGCCCGGAGGCAGCTCGAGCAGGGCGCCGAGGGTCGTGACCCCCGCGTCGACCAGCGCGGCCTCGGTCATCGGCCCGATCCCCGGGAACGCCCGCACCGGCTGCGGATCGACGAACGCGCGCTCGCCGCCGCCCGGGACCGCGAACACCCCGGCCGGCTTCGCGAGCCGGCTCGCCATCTTGGCGATCGCGCGGGTGGTGCCGAGGCCGGCGCTGGCCGGCAGGCCGATCTCCGCCTGGATCGCGTCGCGGATCTCCCGGATCCGCCGGACGATCGTCGCGTCGGCGTCGCGATCGTCCGGGCGGGCCCACACCGCCTCGCACCCGCGGAAGTCCAGGAAGAACTCGTCGATGCTGGCGGTCTGGACCTGATCGGTGCCGGTGAACAGCAGCTCGCGGACCTGCTCGGCGTACGGGCCGTACACGCCGTGCCGCGTGGGCAGGTACACCGCGTCCGGCGCCAGCCGGCGGGCCTCGGCGATCGACATCCCCGACCGCACCCCGAGCGCGCGGACCTCGTAGCTCGCCGCGGTCACCACCCCC
>JBEBJW010000579.1:0-5279 GCA_040079715.1 Myxococcota bacterium
CGCCGGGTCGACGTCGACGGGGCGAGCCCGGAGGCGGCCGCGGCGTGGCTCGGGGCCTCGTCGGCGGGCGCGGGCACGGCGCCGTGACGAGCGCTACGTCACGCCGTGTGTCTGGCGCTTGCTCCGGAGCGTCGACGGGTTGAGCCCCGCCCGCTCCGCCGCCCCGCCCGCGCCGGTGATCCGCCCGTCGGACGCCGCCAGCAGCCGTTCGAAGTACCGGCGCTCGGCCTCGACGAACGACGGGACCGCGGCTGGCTCGCCCGCACCGCCGTCCCGGCTCCCCGGGTCGAGCCCGAGGTGGGTCGGCCCGATGGCACCCGCCGGGACCAGGATCGTCGCCCGCTCGAGGGTGTTCACCAGCTCGCGGACGTTGCCGCGCCACCGGGCGCCGCGGAGGGCGGCGAGCGCGTCGTCGCCGAGGGTCCACGGGCCGCGGCCGGTCCGCTCGGCGAGCTCGTCGAGGAACGTCCGGGCGACCGGCCCCACGTCCTCCGGGCGGTCGCGGAGCGGCGGGAGCTCGAGCGGGAACACCGACAGCCGGTAGTACAGGTCCTCCCGGAACGTCCGCGGCTCGGTCGCCCGGCGCAGATCGCGGTGGGTCGCGGCGATCACCCGGACGTCGACGCGGACCGGCTTGTCCGACCCGACCGGGTGGAACGTGCCCTCCTGCAGCACCCGCAGCAGCTTCGCCTGGGTCACGAGCGGCATCTCGCCGACCTCGTCGAGCAGCAGCGTCCCGCCGTCCGCGCTGGCGAAGTGCCCGCGGCGGTCCGACGTGGCCCCGGTGAACGCGCCGCGGACGTGGCCGAACAGCTCGCTCTCGACGAGGTGCTCGGCGATCGCCGCGCAGTTCAGCCGCACGAACGGCCCGTCGGCGCGGGGGGACCAGGCGTGGATCGCCTGCGCGAGGACCTCCTTGCCGGTGCCGGTCTCGCCGAGGACCAGCAGCGGGATGTCGGACCGGGCGGCCTGGCGCGCGAGCTCGACCACCCGGCGCATCGCGGGGGAGCGGCTGGCTTCGAGCCGGCGGATCGCCACGTCCGCCCCGCCGGTCGCGCGGACCAGGGTCTGGTTGCGCTCCTGGAGCCGGAACCGGTACCGGTCGAGCAGGTCCGCCTGGCGGGCGAACAGCAGGGCGAGCGACACGAGCTGCCCGTACAGGCCGGCCATCTCGACCGCCTCGGCCGGGTACACCCCGCACGCCGCGCGGTCGAGGGTGATGATCCCGAGGTCGTGGCCGCCGGCGAACAGCGGCACGACCAGGCACCCGTGGCCGTCCGGGAGATCGAGCACCCCGCGGTACGGGTCGCCCTCGGCGCTCGCGTGGTGGTGGTGGTCGAGCGCGACCGGTCGGCGGCTGGTCAGCGCGCGCTGCATCGTCGGGAACGCGTCGAGCGACAGGGTGTGGCGGCGGACCTCGGGGCCGTCGAGGCGTCCGGCAGCGGCGATCAGCCGGAGCTGGCGGTCTTCGAGGACGAACACCGCGGCGAGGTCGTACGGGATCTGGGCCCGCAGGCCGTCGAGCGCGCGCTCGAGCAGGCGCTCCCGCGATCCCGGGTCGGCGACGAGCCCGGCGAGCTCGACCAGGGGGTCCATCCGGTCCCTGTAGCCGGTCAGCACGGCCCGAGCGCGCGGCGGACCATCCACCGGTCGGACTGGAGCGCGAGCTCGGCCATCGCGGCGGTCGGCGGGCGCCACACGAGCTGGTGGTCGGGCTCGATCGCGACGCCGTACCCGGTGGGCCGGCAGGCGAAGAACGTGCCGCGGCGGTCCATCAGCCGGTGGCGGTGGGGGATCCACTCGGCGGCCTCGCCCATCCGGGCGACGATCTCGACCGCGAGGCCGGTCTCCTCGGCGATCTCGCGGTGGACGGCCTGCTCTGCGGTCTCGCCGGCCTCGATCCCGCCGCCGGGGAGGAACGACTCGCCGCGGACGACGACGACGGCGATCCGCCAGTCGGGGTCGACGATCACGCCGTACGCGCCGCGCCGCTCGTACACCTCGCGCCCGGGCACCACGACGCCGAACCGCCGGACCATCCGCGTCCTCCTCGTCCTCGGTGGGGAAGGTAGCTCGGGGACGGGGCGGAGCGAACGCGGCTCTGCTGCCGCAGGACTCGGCGGTCGGCAGGTGCCCCTGGGCGGACCTGATCACCTTGGTTCAGTCCAGCGCCACCGCCGGCACCGCTGGACAGTAGAAGTACCCCGCCTCGTCGTGCCCGAGCGACGCAGTGCCGGCCCGAACCATGACGTCATCGGGCGGGATCTGATACAACGTCACGTCGACCGCCGGGCTCCCGTCCACCCAGGCCAGCATGAATCCGGCCTCTCCACCGGGACGGAACCGCGCGTCGAGCGTGCCGACGTAGCTGCCGAAGTCACCCGTGATCTCCACCGGCGTCTCGGCGTGGCCGTAGTCGCACACCACCGCCGGGTCGTTGAACCCATCCGTGATCACCTCGCTGACCGCGATCTCCGACCGCGGGACGGCGGTGTACCGGAGGGTGTACGACCGCTCGAGCCCGTCGTCGCAGTCGAAGGTGGCACCCCAGGTGATCCCGCTGGAGGCCTCGTACGCGTCGAGGTACCCGTCGAGCTCGGGGGTCGACGAGACGTCGGCCGTGCCGGCGTCATTGTCGCAGACGATCCCGTCGTCGGTGATCCCGCCCTTCGGGTCGTCGGTGGTGTCCGGCGAGCTGCAGGCGAACGCCAACCACAGAGACGTCATCATCGGTCCAGTGCCACCGCTGGCGTAGCCGGGCAGTAGAAATACCCCTGCTCGTCGTGCCCAACCTGTGCTCCTCCGCTGAACACAGGACCCTCGGGGGGATCCTGGTAGAACGACACGTCGACCCGCGGATTGACCGACGCCTCATCCCACCCCATCGCGATTCGGGTCTCGCCCCCGGGTTGAAACCGGGCGTCGAGCGTGCCGACGTAGCTGCCGAAGTCGCCCGAGATCTCGACCGGGGTCTCGGCGTGGCCGTAGTCGCACGCCTCCGCCGCCGGGCCGTTGTACCCGTCGGTGATCACCTCGCTGACTGCGATCTCCGACCGCGGGACGGCCGTGTAGGCCAGCGTGATGGTTCGGTCGATCCCGTCGTCGCAGTCCAGGGTGACGCCCCAGGTGACGCCGCTGGCCGCCTCGTACGCGTCGATCAACAGGTCGAGGGCGGGGGTCGACGAGACGTCGGCGGTTCCGGCGTCATTGTCACAGTAGATCCCGTCGTCGGTGATCCCGCCCTTCGGGTCGTCGGTGGTGTCCGGCGAGCTGCAGGCGAACACCAACCAGAGCAACGGCGTCATCGGACCTCCTCGGGGGGAACAGGGGTGGGCAGGGCGTCGTCGGACTCGACCACGAGCCCGTCTGCGAGGTACGTCGACCGAATCTTCTCGCCGTCTGCGTCCGGGTCGCGCCAGGCGATCTCGCGGAGGACGCGGCCGGAGGCCACCTCCCCGGCGTCGGTCCACCCGTCGATCACGAACACCGCGCGGACCGACACGATCCACGTCTCGGGGACCGCCAGCGCGGCTGCGGCCTCGGAGTTCGACAGCGGGGGCGCCAGATCGTACACCGCCACGTCTGGCGCCACCGGAGTCCACCGCCCGGTGGCGCGGACCAATGCGCCAGCGGTGTCGTGGGTCACCACCAAGCGCTCTCCGCCGACCAACCCGCCGCCGATCGAGCGGTCGACGAAGGTCTTCAGGTCGTGGTACGACCGGACCCAGACCGGATTGAGGTCATCCGCGGAGTCGCTCGCGATCTGGGCCGCTACGACCGAGCCGAACTCGCGCTCGTCGAACCCGAGCCCGACCAGCCAGTCGAGCGCCGCGTCCTGGGCGGCGGCGAGCTGGCCAGCGTCGGCCGGCTGCGGATCGCCGCCCGATCGGTAGTCGCCGGTGGCGGCCGTCCGCACATAAATGTACGAGCCCTCGTCGCCAGAATCGGGATCGTAGCTGCCGTGGCCGTAGAAGTACGCCACATCGCTCGCGTCGGCGCCGCCGTCGGAGTTCGTGTCGTTCCCGCCGAACGACGCGTCCGTCCACCGGTCCGGGCTGACGGCGCTGGCGGTGTTCACGTCGGTGGTCTCCCACGTGGTCCACCCGTCCAGCACGTCCTGGATCGCCCAGGCGGTGTCGAACGAGTACCCGAGGTCGGGCTTGAAGTTGCCGGAACAACTCCAGGAGTCGTACTCCTCGATCGCGAACCCCTGGAACTCGTCGGAGGTGCTGTCGGAGCTGTCAGCGCTCGCTTCGCGGGTCACGAGCGAGAGGTATACCCAAGGCCCAAGGCCCAAAATTTTCGACTGTGCATGTCCTTCTCCCGACCAGAAGTTAGCACCGCGGGTCGGCGTCCGGCAACCCGAATCCGCGATCGTCGCGCGCCGCGGACCTGTGTTTTCCATGCGGAACCGCGCGGCTCGCGGTTCGATGTCACTCCGCTCCGTCGACGCACCCGACGTACGAGTGCCCACAGAACAGGTCCCCGTCAGCGGACGACACGATCCGCTCGCGCCGCCCCTCCAGCCGGTCCGCGCCAATCAGCGCGACCGCACGGTCGCGGTGTCGACCCACGCCGCTGCACGCCTGGGCGGGACGAACGGGCCCCTGTCGAGCGCACACCGGACCGTCCAGGCGTCCGGGTCCCGGCCGACACGCGGCGTTGCGTCATCCTGAAACGGGGTGTTGCAGTTCGTCCAGCTATGTTCGCGGCACGGGAGGACAGGATGGTTCAGGGCAAATCGGTGTTCGCCGCGGCCGTCGTGCTCGGGTTCGGTCTGGCGTGTTCGGGGCTGCCGGTGGCGCCGAGCCCTGGGTTCGAGGTGGACCGGAAGCTCGGGCTGGCGATCTGCAGCGGCGAGGACGTCGACAAGACGAAGGACGTCGCCGGACCGGTCGGCGCGGTCGCGATGCCGACCCTGCTGTTCACCCGGTGGGACGACTCGGCGCTGGCGGAGCCGCACAACGGCGAGGTCCAGGAGATCGGATCCGCCGACCCGGAGTGGCAGTACGCGCTGAAGACCTACTGCGCGAAGGAGTCGGTCTGTCAGGGGACGTCGTGCAGGTTCGACAAGCCGCTGTTCGCGTACCAGATCGAGCACCGGATGATCGACGGCCAGCCGAAGATCGTCGGCGCGTTCTCGGCGTCGATGCTCGGGGGAGACAAGGCGGGGCTCGACGCGGCGCGGAAGGCGTGGCTCGCGGCGGTCATCGCGAAGTACCCGTTCACCCCGGGTGGCGCCTCCGGTGGCACGCCCGGTGGCACCCCCGGCGGCACCC
>JBEBJW010000580.1:0-5278 GCA_040079715.1 Myxococcota bacterium
TGGTGAGGTCGCCGTCGCCGCCGTCGCAGTCGGTGTCGACCCCGTCGCCGCACGCGTCCGGCAGGCCCGGGTGGATTGACCCGATGGAATCGTCGCAGTCGCCGCCGACCGCCACCAGCCCCACCGCCGGGCACCCGACCGACGGCGAGCCAGCGCCGAACCCGTCGCCGTCGAGGTCGACCCACAGCTCGACCGCGTCGATCGCGTCCGCCAGCGGGTCCCCGTCGCAGCTCTGGTCGCCGTCCAGGCACAGCTCGGGGGCGCCGTCGTAGGTCACCGGGTCGTCGTCGTCGCAGTCCGCGGACCCGGTCGACCAGCCTCCGCCGTCGGGGCACGGGTCGAACGGCGGCGGGGAGCAGCCGTCGATCGGCAACCCGCCGACGCCGCCCTGGCCGTCCAGATCGCAGTCCGGGACCCACGAGGTGCTGGTCGACAGGTCGACGTCCGGGTCGTCGTCGTCCGCGAGCCCGTCGCAGTCGTCGTCGAGGCCGTCGCACACCTCCGGGGCGCCGGGCCACACGTGGGCGTTCTGCTCGTTGCAGTCGTGGAAGAACGGGGCGCCGTCCGAGTCGGCGTCTCCGTGGTACGGGACGGCCGGGGCGCCGGGCCCGCCGTACGCGCCGATGTCGGACGAGGTGCCGTCGGGGTCGATCAGCGCGGGGTCGCCCACGTCGAGCAGCGGGCTCGCGACCGGGGTCGGGTACAGCGCGAGCGAGGCGCAGTCGACGTCGGCCGGGACAGGCCACCCGACGAGCAGCGGATCGCCGCCGTCGACCCGGTTGGTCGCAGACAACGTCCCCCCGCCGATCAGCGGGACCCCCATCGCCTCGAACCAGTTGTACTCGACCACCGCCGACGCGGTGGCGTCGATCGTCACCCCGGCTGAGCCGGTCTCGGTGGCGTACAGCAGGTTGTTCCGGACGTCGACCGCGCCCGAGTACTGCGCGGCGATCGGGCTGATCGGGGCCGCGAACGTGTTGTTGGAGAGGGCGACGACCCCTTGGAGCAGAGGCCCGGCGCTCCGAACGAACAGGTTGTTCGTCACGGATCCGTCCGCCGGGTACAGCGCGACAGCCCCGGAATCGCAGAACCGGCTCTCGGTGATCCCGACGGTCGAGTACTGGCCTTCGACCGAGATCTCCGTCAGGTCTGGGTTCGCGTTCGGGACCCCTGCGCGGACGAACGTGCACCGCGTGCAGGTGAGGTCGACGAATTGGACCACGATCGCCGACGCGAGGTCGGACACGCGCAGGTCGGTGAACGTCGAGTCCACCACGTCGACCGGCGCGTACAGGACCGAGCTGCCCGCGACCCCCAACCCCGCCGAGGACAGCGCGCCCGCGTCGAAGTCGGCCGTCCCGCGGAAGTCGACGCCGTCGAACGACGCAGCGGCGGGCTCCACCAGCGTCACCAGCGCGAAGTCGAAGTCGGCGGTGCCCTCGAACGCCACCCGCTCGGCCACGAAGGTGTTGCCGCCGTCCAGGGCGTTGACCGGGGACTGGCGCTCACCGTAGCCCTGGACCGTCAGGTCGCGCAGCGTCAGCGACACCCCCGCGGTCGGTTGGAGCACCGTCAGCGGCGCCGACACCGACAGCGTCAGGATCGACACCCCCTTCCCCGCGCCCTCGATCGTCAGGTCCTTCGACACGAAGATCGTGCCGGTGTCGACCACCGTACCCGGGTCCACCACCAGGACGTCACCGGACGACGCGCCGTTGACCGCGGTGGTGAGCGTGGTGTACCCGATCCCGGTGGTGGTGTTGGTGACCTGCTGCGCCCAGCCGGCCTCGATCAGCCCCATCCACGCCGCAGCCAGCGCCATCCCGGACTCCTCCCGAACCGGCGCCCCCTAACGCAGCGTTTACCTTTCGGGCAGAGGAAATCCGAAGGCCCCGGTCCCGGGGAAACCCCGCCGACCCGCGCCAATGGCGGCCGCGTAGTCGTAAACCGCCTGCTCCTGCTCGTCGGTCTCGATCGATCCGGGGCGCAGCGCGCGGATCTCCGCGATCGCGGTCTCGGCGTCCATCCCCTTCGCCACGAACCACGTCGCGAGCATCGTCCCGCACCGCCCGAGCCCCGCGGTGTCGTGGACCCCGACCTTGTCCGCGGCCGCGACCCGCAGCCACACTGCGTCGACGAACGTCTGCTGCTGGTCGAGCGTCGGCGGGGTGAAGTCCGGGATCGGCAGGTGCAGCAGGTCGAGCCCGGCCGCCTCGACCGCGACCGGGTCGGTCGGTGTCTCGGTCAGGGACACCAGCAGGCCGATCCCCTGGGCGTCGAGGAACGCGAGGTCTTGTTCGAGCGGGACGACCCGGCCCGGCTGCGGCATCCCGGCGAGGGTGTCGTCGACGAACGAGAACCCCGACATCGTGTACGGCGGGGTCCCGGTGTCGGTCGGGCCAGTGTCGGTGTCGACCGGGGTCGTCCCCGTGTCTCCGGTGGCGGTCACCCCGGAGCCGTCCGGCGGCGGCGTCCCGGTCGGATCCGCCGTGCACCCGAGCGCCAGCCACGCCACCATCGTCCCTCCGCCGCCCATCGTATCCGATCCGCAGCAGCGGACGCCGGGTTGCGAGCGGCCGCGACCCGCTGTACTAGACGACTCTGCGAGGTCCGCGTGTCCACCCGTCCCGAATCCCCGCTCGTCATGAACCTGGTCCGGCGCGGACTGCTCGGCGGCCTCGCGTGGGGCGTCGCCGTGGGGACGGTCCACCTCGCGGTCGGGGTCGCGCTGATCGTGACCCTGAACATGCCGCCGATGACCTGGTTCACCGCGAAGTCGATCCTGATCGAGGCGGCGATCGCGGTGCCGCTCGGGCTGCTGCTCGCCCCGCTGTACGCCGTGCCGCGCGGGGCCTGGCTCCACCCGATCGCGCTCACCGTCGTGTGGATCGCGCTCGAGCGGTGGGTCGCGGTCGATCCGACCAAGCTCCAGATGTGGATCGCCCCGTCGGTGATCGCGCTGATCGTGCTCGGCGGGGCCACCTGGGCCGCCGCGCGCTGGCCCCGGGCGGTGGCGGCGGTCGCGGTCGCGCTGCCGATCGTGCTCGTGGCGCTGCCGATCGTCCAGTACCGCCTCGGCGGGTACGAGGTGAAGCCGCTGGCGAACAGCGCGAAGCCGCCCGCGGGCGCGCCGGACGTGCTGTTCATCGTGATGGACACCGTCCGGGCGAAGTCCGTGTCGGCCTACGGCTACGATCGCCCCACCACGCCGACGTTCGACGGGTTGGCCCGCGAGGGCGTGCTGTTCGGCCAGGCCACCTCCCCGGCCACCTGGTCGCTGCCGGCGCACGCGTCGCTGTTCACCGGCCACTTCCCGTCGTCGCACGCCGCCCACGACGAGACGCGGTTCCTCGACGACAAGCTGCCGACCATCGCCCAGACGATGGTCGAGAAGGGCTGGGAGACCCGCTGCTTCACCGCGAACCCGTACATCAGCGACACGTTCGGGCTGACCCGCGGGTTCCAGTGGACCGACCAGGCGTGGATCACCGGCGCGGGCGGCCGCGGGTTCAGCTTCGTGTACCGGCTGATCGACGCCCTCGGGTTCGCCGCCGAAGACAAGGGCGGCGGCCAGGTGGTCGACAACCTCGAGCGGTGGATGGCGACCCGTCCCGCGGACGCGCCCCCGGCGTTCGTGTTCGTGAACTTCCTCGAGGCGCACTTCCCGTTCAACCAGCTCCCCGAGCAGCACCTCCACGCGTTCACCCAGGCGTCGGACTCGTCGCTCGCCGCCGCGAGCCAGACCGCGTTCGGGGTCCAGTTCGGCCGCCAGCTCACCCCCGAGGAGTACGACACGATCCGCCAGCCGATCCTCGACATGTACGACGGCGGCGTCCAGTACACCGACGCGCTCGTCGGGCAGGTGGTGGACCTGTGGCGGAAGCGCGGCACCCTCGACAACACCGTGGTGGTGGTCCTCGGCGACCACGGCGAGATGGTCGGCGAGCACGGCGCGTTCGGGCACGTCTCGTCGATGTACCAGCCGGATCTCCACGTGCCGATGATGATCCGGTACCCGTCGCGGATCCCGGCGGGCTCGCGGATCGACCAGCCGATCTCCACCGTGGCGACGTTCGCGACGGTGATGGACCTGGTGAACCAGGCGCCCGCCAAGCCGCTCCAGGTCGGGTCGCTCCTGCCGGGCCTGACGGGCGAGACCGTCGGGATCCCGGTGATCTCCGAGCGGTACGAGGAGAAGATGCTGGCCGACCGGTTCACCCCCGGCACCGCGAACGGCAAGGGTCCCCTGCTGATGCCGCACGGCCGGTACCGGGCGTACCGCGCCGGGAACTGGAAGCTGACCACCGACAGCCTCGCCGCCGGACCGTGGCTGTTCGACCTCGGGGCCGACCCGGACGAGCAGCAGAACCGGGCCGCCGACGCGCCCGAGCAGCTCGCCCAGCTCCAGACCGAGCTCGCGACGTACGAGAAGGTCCTCGCGCTGCCGCCGCTCGACGGCGAGATCGGCCCGGTCGCCCGGCAGGAGCTGTCCGACGCCGAGTGCGAGCAGCTCGCCGCCCTCGGCTATGTCGACGAGGGCTGCGCCAAGTAGGCCGAGCCGGCGAACGCGTCGACCTCCCGCCACACCGCGGCCAGCCGCGCGGCGCCTCCGTCGCCGGCCGCGTGGAGCTCGTCCCACGGCACCGACCAGCCGCGGACGGTCATCGTCCGCCCGACGAACCCGCCCCCGACGAGCTGGCGGCGGTCGGAGCCGTCGTCCATCCCGCGGTGCCCGAGCACCAGCAGATCCGCGCCCTGGTTCGCCGCGAGCAGCGCCAACGGACCGCGCCGGAGCGGCGACAGGGTGTGCCCGAGCGAGGCCGCGTACGCAGCACCCGCCTCGTCCCCGGCCGCGCGGAGGGCCGCGATCGCCCGCTCCCGCTTCGCGGGAGAGAACAGCGTCCCCTCCGGCCACACGAACACCGCCTCCCCGGGCACCAGATCGGTCGCGAGCGACGCGAGGTGGGCCGCCTCGGCCGGTCCCCTCCCCGCCCGCCGGTCGACGAACCGGTTCGGGTACGCTCCGCTCGCGAGGTCGATCCACGGGTTCCACACGAGCTCGCGCTTCAGCACCACCCGCGGCGCCCACCCGCGGTCGACCCCGAGCAGGGCGGCCGGGAGGAACCCGTCGGCGAGCGACGCGTGGCGGACGAACACGATCAGCGGCCGCTGGCCCGGGGTGTCGGCCCGCGGGAGCTCCCCGTCGACCACCGTCCGGAACCCGAGGGTCCGCTCGCCCCACCGGTGCATCGCCGCGCCGATCCGCGCCGTGCCCCAC
>JBEBJW010000581.1:0-5274 GCA_040079715.1 Myxococcota bacterium
CCGACCGCGTCGAACCCGGCGCGTCCGGCCACGGCTCGCCGACGAGGCGCCACCCCGCCGGCGACGGCCCGGTCGGCTGGGCCCCGAACGTCCACAGGATCGGCGCGGCGTCGGCGATCGGCGTGCAGACCTGGCCCCAGCTCCCGTCGACCAGGCTGTCGAGCGCCGGGCCCTGGACCAGCGCCTTGTCGACGTCGGTCGGCTTCCAGTCGAGGAGCGCGAGCCCGACCGGCAGCCCGTCGCTGCTCGGCTGCTGGGCCAGCGTCCGCCAGGTGTACGGCCGCGGGCCCTCGGTCGTGGTCGGGGTCCCGGGCGCGACCGGCTGGCCGCCGCGGGTCACCAGCCGCAGCTCGACCCCGGTGAGGGTGTAGTTCAGGAAGTTCGGGCCTCGCTTCTGCCACCCGCCGCCGAACCCGGGCGGCAACCCGGACGACAGGGTCCCGTCGATCACCGCGCCGGCCGCGATCGTCGGCGCGACCTCGAGCTGGGCCAGCGGGATCGTGTCGATCGGGACGCGGACGTCGCGGGTCACGACCTGGTCGCCGACCCGGACGGTCTCGGTCGGGACGGTGCCGCTCGCGGTCCCGTGGGCGATCACCGTGTCGATCCCCCGGTCGACGCCGGTCCCCTCGACCAGCGCCGGTGATCGGCTCTGGAGCGCGAGATCCCGGAGCAGCGGCGGCGCGGGCGGCACCCCGGGCTCGGTCCCGAGCGCGAACTTCACGCAGCCCTTGACCGAGAAGAAGAAGAAGTCGACCCGCCCGCAGACCTCGCCGGACAGCCGGGTCGAGGGCCCGTCCGACTTCAGCGTGATCTCGCCCCGGGCGGTGATCGACACGATGAACAGCCGGAGCGTGCCGTCGAGGTGGAGCCGCCCGCCGAACCACACCGGCTCGAACCCGATCCCGAGATCGAGCCCGGCCGACACCTTCAGGTAGAGGCCGAGGTCGGTGTCGCCCCACACGAGCGACACGCCGAACCCGGTCGCGACCGAGAACCCGGACAGCGGGCCGAGCGGGAAGTCCGGGATCCCGTCGCCGTGGACCATGAAGTACGCGGTCGCGTCGAACACCGACAGGACCTTCGCGGTGACCGGGCGGGCGATCGTCCCGGCGTCGACGTAGAAGTGCGACGGGGGGAACGCCGGCGGGTCGTAGAAGAACCCAGCCTCGACCGGGACCTTCACGTCGAGCACGTTCTGGATGTGGTACTCGAACTTCAGCCCGATCAGGATCCGCTGGGGATCGATGTCGACCACCGCGAGCAGCGCGCCGGTCTCGGTCCCGCGGGTCGGCGGGCGCTTCTTCAGCACGGAGGCGTTCGCGAACAGCAGGACCCGCGGCCCGGGCACCTCGAGCGCCAGCAGGCCCTTCAGGTTCAGCACCGTGCCGCCCTCGACCGTGCCGGCGACGAGCCCGACCCCGAACGCCCACCGATCGAGCGCCGGGCCCCACCCGCGCAGATCCATCGGGTCGCCGTTCACCACCCCGGTGAACCAGTCGAGGGACGGGATCCGGGCGCCCGGGTTCTCGAGCCGGGCGTGGTGCATCGCGAACAGGCCGAGGAACCCGTACACCGACAGGCCGGTGCCCCCGAGCGGGATCCCGGACGGCAGCTCCGCCTGGAGCCCCGCCAGCACCCCGGTCGCCGACCGATCGCCCTCGGTGACGGTCAGGATCGACAGGGTCGCCGCCGCCCGGACCCCGACGCTCGGCAGGGTCAGGTCGAGCTGGCCCTGGAGCCCGGCGTCGGCGATCTTCAGGTACCCGCTGCCGGTCAGCGCCCCCTCGATGTCGATCCCGACGCCGATCGCGGTGATCGTCGGGGTCCCGACGGGATCGACCGGCAGGCGGACGGTGAACCGGTCGACGGTGACCACCCCGAGGTCGACCCCGAGCCCGAGCTCGACCTCGAGGTTCAGCGGGTTGGTCCGCGCGATCTTCGCGCCGAGTACCTGGACGATGTCACCGACCCGGTCGCCGAGCGCGGGCAGGACCTTCAGCGAGCCCGCGTCGGCGAGATCGATCGTGTACCCGCGGGCCGCGTCGAACACCGGGAAGAACGCGGTCGGCTGGTCGGCCAGCACCTCGAACCCGAACCCGACCGCCTTGTACCGGACCTTCACCGGCTTGTCGGGGCGGGTGGTCGCGATCACCAGCGGCCCGATCTTCAGGTTCAGCCACAGCGCGACCTCGACGTCGCCGAGCAGCGAGGCCGAGACCTCTCCGTCGGCGACGGTGGTGTCGAGCTCGAGCCCGTACAGGGTCACCTTGGTCGCGTGGGCGAACCCGAGCGTGGTGAGCACCACCGGGGTCCCGAGGGCCACCGCCAGCGGGACGATCGCGCCGTCGTGGGGGGCGTCCGGGGCGTCGGCGCCGAGCAGGGGGGCGAACACCGCGTACAGGCCGAGCAGATCGCGCCACCCGTCCGACGCGGGCTCGCCGGGGGCGTCCGCGGCCGGGATCGTGCCCCAGCTCCACAGCCCGTCGCGATCGGCGGCCGAGGCCCGGGCGGACAGCGTGGTCCGGACGGTGTCGGTGGTCGGGTCGACCGCGAGGCCGAGGCGGGCCTCGATCACGCCGTCCTCGGGGTTCGGGTCGCCCTGGGGCAGCCGGGCGAGCTCGTCCGGGTCCTCGAGCCCGACCCGGATCTGGTCGATGTCGGCCCGGAACGTCTCGAGGCCCTCCTCGTGCGCCGTCTTCAGGTCGACCGTCATCCGGAGCTCGAACCCGATCGGCGTGAGATCCCGCTCGAACCGGACCGTGCCGCCGACGTGCCGGAGCCACGGCGGGTTCTGCGGCGACGGGACCGGCGGCTCCTCCGGGCGGGGCAGGGGAGGCGGCCCCTCGGCGGGCGGGATCGGATCGCGGTGGAGCGAGGTCGGAAACGACGTGATCTGCGCGTCGACCACCACCAGCCGGGCGACCGCGATCCGGAAGTCGTCCGCGGTGTAGCCGTCCTTCGTCTTGGCGGCCGCGGCCGAGGTCCCGGACGGGGTCTGCAGCGTCAGCAAGTCGGCGAGCTCGCCGCCGATGTCCTCGTCCACGGCGTAGCCGTCCTCGCCGTACCCCTTGACCAGCGCGATGTTCGCGCCCGGGATCGCGGTCCGGATCCGCGCAGCGAGCGTCTCGGCGCGGCGCTGGGACAGGGCGAGGTTGTGAGCGACGTTCGCCGAGTTCTCGTAGCTCGCGTACCCGAACACCCGGATCTTCGGCACCCCGGGCTGGGCGCTGTAGCGTGTCTTGAACGCGTCCATCCCGCTGATCGTCGGGTCGGCGCTGTCATCGATGGTGAACCGGGCCCGGACCTCGCCGACGGTCTGCTCGGCCACCGTGCGGGTCAGCTTCACCGCCTTGGCCTCGCCCGGGGCGATCGGGACCCGCGCCCGCCGATCGACGAGGGTGAACGGCGCCCCGTCGACCTCGAGCGTGATGTCGTCCCCGGTCACCCGGATCACCGCGTCGGCGTCGGTGGAGCTGTCGAGGACTGCGGCGCCGTCGTTCGGGTCGAGCACCGGCTTCGGGACCTTCGGCTCCTCGGCCTTCGGGCTGTCGACCAGGCGCGGGGTCACGTCGAGCACCGCGATCCGGCGCTGGGTCGAGTTCCGCCCGACCACCCGGACCATCACCCGGTCGTTCCGCGAGAACAGGCGGGACCGCATCAGGACCGAGATGTCCTCCGGGCCGTTCGCCGGATCCGAGAACGCCGCGTCGTCCGGCGCGACGGTCGGGTCGTCCGGGATGTCGGTGGTGGCGAGGGTCGCGACGAACGGGGCCGAGCCCGAGGTCACGTCGATCATCAGGACGTAGTTCTCGGCCTCCGGGCCCGGGCTGTCGTCGAGGGTGATCGTGTAGAAGTCGGTCTTCGTGTCCTCGTCGGTCCGGACCCAGGTGGGCACGAGCGGCTTGCCGACGTTCGGGCACACCCGGAGCGCGAGGGCGAGGTGGTCGCCGACGTAGTCCCAGTCGAACGACAGGTCGCCCCACAGCCCGAACGACGGCTCGAACCCGAGGACGAGGTCCCGGGCGATCACGTTGTACGCGCTGCCGGCCTGGCGCTGGGTCGACCAGAACACGCGCGCTTCCTTGAGGTACAGGCCGCGGAAGTCGTCGCCGATCCCGAACCGCTCGAGCAGCTCGGGCGGGGTCTGGTCGGCGGACCAGTCCACGAGCACGTCGCGGAGCCCGAACCCGAGGGTCCCGTCGTCGGCGACCAGCACGTACGCCGGGTCGAGCGCCACGAGGTTCGCGCTGCCCTCCGCCACGCCGTCGAGGGTGTCGCCGAACCCGGCCAGGTCGACGTCGAACCGGGTGCCGTCGGCGGAGTCCTGGGTCAGCACCAGCGCGACGTTCGGCAGGGACAGCTTCACGTCCGGGTGCTCGGGGTCCGGCACCAGCAGCCAGCCGTCGAGCTTCGCGCCGATCAGGCCCGGGATCCGCACCGACACCAGATCGAACAGCAGCTCGAGCCGGAACGCGGTCCCCGGGTAGTCCGTCCGGTCGGTCCCGGAGGTCGGGCCGAGGCCGTCGAGCAGCGCCCGGAGCGCCGCGTCGGTCAGGTCGGCGACCGGAAGGGACTCGGCGGCCCGGCGGGCGGCCGTCATCCGGAACCGGACCGCGACGTCGTGCCACTCCCACACCGGCGCGCCGTCCTTCGGGGGCGGCTGGGCGAGCGCGCCGCCGCCGGACTGGCGGGAGAACACCGGGGAGCGCGGGTCGTCGCTGTCGATCCGGGCGATCCCCCAGATCACCACCGCGTCGTCGTCGACCGCGGTGTCGAGCTCGTCGACGTGGAGCATCTCGAGCACGTGGTGGACGCCGTCTCCGAGGTCTACCCCCACGAACAGGTACGGCCGGACGACGTCGAGCAACGGGACCTTCGCCATGTTCCCTCGGAGCGCGGTGCGCTGCGCGGTCCGGACCACCGTTCCGCTTCGTCAAGACGTACGGGGCTGGCTGTCTCGGCAACGTCGCGCCCTGTGTCGAGTTGTATCGGCGCTGGGCTGGGCTCCCCGCGGACGTAGGGGCAGGGCGGATCGAGCGCGGCTGGTGCTGCCGCAGGACTCGTGCGCGTCGGGGACGTCTGGTCGGCCCGCCGGGCCCGCACCAGGCGTACGGCGGCGGTGCCCTCCGGCCCGTCGCGCGTTCTCGGCGGGGCGCGGCGGTCGCGAGCACCGCGGGGGCGGTCGCCGTCGAGGCCGACGTGAGACGCCGCGGCCCGACCCGACACCGCCTCCCACCTCGTCCTGCGGCAGCGCGCCACGCCGCTCCCCAC
>JBEBJW010000582.1:0-5272 GCA_040079715.1 Myxococcota bacterium
ATCGTGGACCGCGCTGGCGGCGAGCGCGTCGAGCGTGCCGAGGGCCAGGGACCGGGCCGCCGGATCCGGGCTCGCGAGCAGCAGATCGAGCGCCGGGGTCCGCGGGAACTTCGCGCCGCGCCCGAACCCGCCGTGGACCTCGTCGTAGCCCGCGCGGAACCGCGCGATCCCGTCGGCGACCACCTCCGGCCCGGGCACGGTCCCCGGCGGGGTCGGCCGGGTGGCGTCCGCGAGGGCCCGGCTGTTCGCGTCGGCCTCGGCCAGCAGCGCGGCCCGATCGGTCGCCCAGCCGTCGGCGATCCGCGCGAGCACGGTCTCGAGCCCGACCGCCGCGCCCCGGTCGCCGTCGCGCGCGGGCAGGTACGTCCCGGCGAACACCGGGGTCCCGTCCGGGGTGACGATCAGCGTCATCGGCCACCCGCCGCCGGACCCGGTCATCGCGCGGAGGGCCGCGAGGTACACGTCGTCGACGTCCGGCCGGAGCTCGCGATCCACCTTCACCGCGACGTACCGGGCGTTGATCGTCCGGGCGATCACGAGGTCCCGGAACGACTCGTGCCCCATCACGTGGCACCAGTGGCAGGTCGCGTAGCCGATCGACACCAGCACCGGCCGATCGAGGGCCCGGGCCCGCGCGAACGCGGCGTCCCCCCACGGCCACCAGTCGACCGGATCGTGCGCGTGCTGGCGGAGGTACACGCTCGGCTCGAGGATCAGCCGGTTCACCCAGGGCTCGGCCTCGGTCGGACCCCGTCCGGCGGCGGCCCACAGCGCGGCGTCGAGGGACCGATCCCGGAGCTCGGCGCCCGGCAACGCGTCGATCCCGCGCCCGACGCACCCCGCCGTCGCGAGCCACCCGAGCACACCGAGCCATCGAGGCACCCCGACCCACCGTCCGCGCATCGTGCGGACGTATCGTGCGGACGTATCGTGCGGACGTATCGTGGGGACGTATCGTGCGGACGTATCGTCAGCGACGGACCGGCGCTCCCCGTCCGCTGCGGGTCCGCGGCTCGGCCGACATCGGCGTCAGCCGCTGCTGGACCGCGCGCTGGGCCTCGAGCTGCTGGAGGTCGGCGACGAGGCGCTGGTGGACCTTGGCCTCGTGCGGCAGCAGCGGCGCGTTCCGGGCGGACACCAAGGCCGCGAAGTGCGCGCCGAGCGCCATCCCGAAGAAGCACAGGGTGAGCACGGCGAGCACCAGGAACAGCGGCACCCCGCTCGCGTCGTCCAGCCGGCCGATGATCTCCGCGAACTGGTGGTTGAACACCGGGAGCGCGAGCGCGAGGATCGCGAGCACCACCGTGGCGAGGGTCGCCAGCAGGGCCAGCGCCCGCATCACCAGGAACGGGTGGAGCGGGCTCGACGCCCGGAGCCGGACCACCAGCTCACCCGAGGAGGCCGACCGCTCGAATGCGTCGAGCCGGTTGCGCGCCTGGTGAATCGCGTCGTCGAAGTCGTGGTCGGCGATCGAGCTCATGCGGATCTCGCCTCGCGGTCGGGCCGTCGGAGACCGGACGTGATTGGTACACGATGGAGCCCCGGGTGTCCAGGGTCACCAGGGTTACACCTCGCTCAGCCGTCTCCTTCGGGGGCCTGGAACTCCTCTTCGTCTTCGGGCTCCGCGGCGCCGTCTTCGCCTTCGGTGCCGGGGCAGCCCTCGGTCACGTAGCCGAGGGAGCACAACATCTCCATGTCGTCCTCGCCCCCGGCCGCCTTCGGGCCGATCCCCATCCGGTCCGCCTCGGACGGCGGCGGCACCACGACCGTGCCGGGGTCGAGCAGCACCTGGCGGTCCCCGTTCTTCCACAGGCGGCCGCGCTTCGCGTCGATCAGCGGGAGCTGCTCCTCGCCGAGCCAGACCTTCGCGCCGGCGACCTCGGTCGCGGCGTCGAACACCACGTACAGCACCCCCTCGGGCTCCCGGCCGGGCGTGAAGGTGAGCGTCTTCTTGTCGGCCGACAGCTCGACCTTGCCGATCTCGAACGGCAACCGCTTCGGCAGCTCGCCCCACTCGATGTTCGCCCGGTGCTCGACCACCGACTCCGGATCGAGCACGTCCGCCAGCCGCGCTGCTGCCGGGAGCTCGACCTTCAGCGGGGGGCCCTTCGGCGCGAGATCGATCCGGATCCGCCACCCCGGCCCGACCTCGAGCCCGTGCGCCTCGTGCAGCCGCTCCCGGTACGGCGCGAGGTCCCGGCCCTCGGACACGTCCTTGGTCTCGCCGGGGTCCGCCACGAGGTCGTACAGCTCCTCTTTGCCGGTACCGGTGTGGATCATGTATTTGTGGTTGTTCCACACGAGCCCCCACCGCTCGTGCGAATACTGGAGATAACCGACCGGCAACGCCCGATCCGGCCAGTCGGTCGACCCGGCGAGCAGCGGCATCAGCGAGCTCCCGTCGGTCTCGGGCGCGGTCTCGAACCCGTACAGGTCGTACAGGGTGGGCGCGATGTCCATCAGGGTGGCCGGGGTCTCGAGCCGGCGGCCCTCGGGCAGGCCCCCGCGCGGCCGGAACACGAGGACCGTGCGGGTCAGCTCGTCGTACAGGCTGTGGTTGTGCTCGAACCCGCCGTGTTCCCAGAACTCCTCGCCGTGGTCGGAGTGGACGACCACGAGGGTCCGCCCGGGCATCCGGTCGATCGCGTCGAACATCCGGCCGAGCTCGTGCGACAGGTAGGCGAGCTCCCCGTCGTGCAGCCCCTCGAGCGTCTGCTTGTCGAGGTCGTCGAGGGTGCCCGCCTTCATCATGTCGAGCACCTCGGACCGCTTCGTCTTGTTCGGCAGGTCCGGGTCCGGTTCCTTGACGAACCGGTCACGGAACTCCTGCGGCGGGTCGTACGCCATGTGCGGGTCCATGAAGTGGACGAACAGGTAGCTGTCGACCTCCTGATTCGCGTCGAGCCACGCCAGCGCCCGATCGACCTCGTCGGTCGCGGTCGCCTTGCCGTCGAACGCCCACGAGTCGAACCCGTCGTCGAACGAGAACCGCGGCTGGAGGTGGACGTTCGCCGCGAGCCCGGCGGTGGCGAACCCGTGCTCGGCGAACACCTCCGCGATGTTCGTCGCCCCGACGGCCTCGAGCGGGAGCCGGCCGGTGGTCGAGCTGCGGAACGACGGGCGGGTCCGCGGGGCGGTCGACCAGGTGCGGTCGAACGAGATCCCGGACTTCGCCCAGCCGTCGAACTCTGGCGTGGTGGGCTTGTCGTACCCGTAGAACGACAGGTGGTCCGGGCGGGTGGTGTCGAGCGCGACGACCACGACCCGGCGCACGTCGCCCTTCGGCGGGCCCCACACGGTGGGCGAGCCGACGAACACCCAGTCGAACACCGTGGTCCCGCGCGGATCGGTGACCAGCTTCAGCTTGACCGACTTGCCGGCCCACTGGGACAGGTCGACCCGCCATTGGCGGAACTCCGGGACGAACTCCATCAGGTCCTGGGTGTCGACCGCGGTCTCCCGGCCGTCGACCGTGACGGTGAGGGCGATCGATGCGCCGTCGGACTTCGGGTGGTCGATCGGGCCCTTCTCGAGCGCGAGCCACCCCTCGAACGTCGCCCGGGTCTCGGGCAGGGTCACGTCCCACTCGCCGATCGTCGGGGCGGGCAGCAGGAGCCCGTGCCGGGTCTGGCCCTTGAGGGTCACGTCGTACCGGACGTAGTCCTCGGGCGCCATCGCGGTCTTGTCCGGCCCGGCGCGCTTCGGGTCGTGCCGGTCGAGCGCCTCGCGCACGCCCTCGTACCGGACCTTGACCGTGCCCTCCGCCGGCAGCTCCGGGTGGGACATCACGATGAACTTGCCGTTGATCCGCCAGGTCGAGCGCTTCGCCTGCGGGGCCGGACCGCGGCCGAACGGGATCGGGTGGCCGTCGACCGACACGATCATCCCTTCCGGCCGGAACGTCTGCTCGTCGGTCTCGACCGGGAACGGCAGCGGGGCGCGGATCACCATCAGCTCGCGGTGCGCGCCCTTCGGGTTCGGGACCTCCTCGGGGTGGATCACGAACTCGTCGGTGATTCCCTCGACCTTCGGCGGCAGCTTCGCGTCGCCGAGCTTCCACCGCGCCGGGAGCCGATCGAGCTGGAGCTGCTGCTGGGTCGAGGTCCGGAGATCCGGGAACCCCGGGATCGGGGTCTCGGTCAGGCGGAACGGCTGCTGCGACGGTGCGATCGGCGCCGGGGTCGGGGGCGCCGGCTCGACGGGCGTCGGGCTGTCGGTGCAGGCGGAGACGAACGAGAGGACCCAGACGAGCACGCGAGGCTCCACGGCGGTCCACCGAACGTGCTCGACCCGGGCCGATCCCGCAACCCGATCGAGCGGATTCTCAGCCCCCAGCCTTGGCGAGCTCGGCGTCGATCACCTCGACGAAGTCCTCGAGCGGACGGGCGCCGGACAGCACGATCCCGTTCACGTAGAACCCGGGAGTGCCGCTCATCCCGACCTTCTTGCCGACCTCCATGTCGGCGTCGACCGTGGCCTTGTGCGCCCCGCCGTCGAGGCAGGTGCCGAACGCCTTCACGTCGAGGCCGGCGTCCTTCGCGACGCCCTTGAAGTCGTCGTCGTTCCAGGCCTTCTGGCTCGCGAACAGGCCGTCGTGGTACTTCCAGAACTGGCCCTGATCGTTGGCGCACATGCTGGCCTCGGCCGCGCGGTGGGCCGAGCCGTGCATCGGCAGCGGGAAGTGGCGGTACTGGACGCTGACCTTGTCGCCGTACTTCTCCTCGACCTGGCGGACGGTGGCCGCGGCCTGCGAGCAGTACGGGCACTGGAAGTCGCTGAACTCGACGATCTGGACCGGGGCGGTGGCCGCACCCTTCCGGGGCGCGTCGGACGCGGGGACCTCGAGCCGGTACTTCGGCAGGAACTTCTTCACGCCGTTCTCGGTCTTCAGGCGAGCGACCAGGGCCCGGAGGACCTCGGTGCCGCGCTGCTGCTCGAGGTACTGCGCGATCTGCGGCTTCATCTGCTCGAGCGGGCCCTGCATCCGGCCGCGGTTCTCCTCGTAGAACGCGGACACGTCGGCGTCGGTCACCGGGGCGGCCTTCGACTCGACCTCGGACCGGACGAACGCCTCCGGGGTGGCCCCGGTCTTCGCGGCCTCGGCCTCGATCAGCTGCTGGGTGATCAGGCCCTCGAGGGCGTCGCCGCGCGCCTCGTACAGCTTCATCTCGGCTTCGATCAGCTCGGGAGCGGCCTTCGCGAACAGCTCGTCCCAGGTGATCGGCTTGCCGTTGACCTCGCCGACGACCTCGGGGATCGACGCGTCCCGCGG
>JBEBJW010000583.1:0-5272 GCA_040079715.1 Myxococcota bacterium
GCGGAGGACCTCGGCGAGCGCGGGCGGGATCCCGGCGTACAGCTCGCGGGCGATCCGGTCGTCGAGCGCGGCGGCGTACAGGTCGTGCGGGGCCCGGCCGGTGAGCAGCGCGTGGAGCGTGGCGCCGGCCGCATACAGGTCCGCCCGCCCGTCCACCCGCCGCGACGACGACTTCTGCTCGGGGGGCATGTACGCGAGCGTCCCGAGCACCACCCCGGTCCGGGTCATTGTCGCGTCGTCGTGGCGCGCGATCCCGAAGTCCCCGACCTTCGGGACCCCGGCCGCGTCGAGCAGCACGTTGTGCGGCTTCACGTCGCGGTGGACGATCCCGTGGTCGTGCGCGAGCTGCAGCGCGGACAGCACGCTGGTGAGGGCCTGGACCGCCATCCGCGGCGGGAGCGGCCCGCCGTCCGCCAGGCGCTCGATCATCGAGCCCCCGGCCATCAGCTCGAGCACGAGGTACACCCGCTCCCCGTCGACGCCGGCGTCGTACAGCCGGACCACGTTCGGGTGCTCGAGCCGGCGCATCACCGCCGCCTCGTGCAGCAGCCGCGACCGGACCGTCGGGTTCGCCGACAGGTGCGGCGCGAGCAGCTTGACCGCCCGGAACGCGTCGTCGCGCTCGTCCCACGCCCGGTACACCGCGGACGAGCCGCCGACGCCGATCGGCTCGAGCAGCCGGTACCGGCCGGCGAGACGCTGGGGGTCGATGGGCGTCATCGGGGACGACATATCGAAGGTCGGGACCGAACGGAACCGGAACCCGCGAGGACACCGACCGTCAGCGGCACCTCGGGAAGTCCGGCGTGCCCGAGCTGCCTCCGGTCGTGGCGTCGTGGCCGTGCCCGGAGATGTCCGGGATGGTCACGCCGGGGCCGGCGGTGCCCTCGGGCACCTCGAAGTCCCACCACAGCAGCAGATCGTCCGGACCGAGCAGCTCGCCGTCGAGGTCCTCCGCGATGTCGTGCGGGGCCCGCGCGCCGTAGAACACCTTCGCGTCGTCGAGCCACCCGATCCACGGCTTCGACAGGTCACCGGTCGGCGTGTTGCCCGCCACCACGTCGCCCTCGATCGTGTTCGTGACGAGCTCCCCCGTCCCGACGACGTCCCCGTCGACGGTCAGGACCACGAGGCGCCCGTCGTACGCAGCGGCGAAGTGGTGCCAGGCGTCGTCGGCGATGTCGCCCGCCCCGACCACGACCGCGTTGCTGCTGCCGGCGCGCACCATCGGCCGCCCGTTGATCGTGCCGATCATGAACCCCTGCTCGGGGCTCGGCCGGCCGTAGCCGAACGCGACCTGCTCGTGGTGGTTGGTGGTGCGGACCCACAGCTGGACCGTCCGGTTGAGCGTCCCGAGCGGCAGGCCCTCGTCCGGGCCGCGGATCCGGTCGTTGCCGCCGAACAGCAGCGCGCAGGTCTCGGCGTCGCCCGAGGTGGTCGGGTTCGGGCCCGGATCGGTGGTGGTGATCCCGGTGTCGTCGGTGGTGGGCCGATCGGTCGCGTCGTCGTCGTCGTCGCCGTGGTGCTCGATCGTCGAGCCGTCGTCGCCGCACGCCGTCGCCGCGACGAGCCCCAGCCAGATCCACCCGCGCATCCGCGTGCCTCCGCGATCGAACGTACGCTCGATGCGGTCTCACGGCGGTCACGAATGGGTGAACACCGCTTCGGGACCGCCGGGGAGCGCTCGGGAATGCTCCGTTCGGGGAGCATTCAGGCGCTCTGACGCAGTTCTTCGGGCCGCCCCGGCTCGCTGGGACGAATCGGAGCGACCGGGGACCGCAGGTCCGGACCGCCCCGGACGGTACGACCGGCACTCGGAGGGCGCGGTCCGAAGGCGAGCCATCAGCACCCAGGTCGGCGTGGTACATGCGGGCGATGATCGGAACCTGGTTCGTCCTGTCCGTCTCCGGCTGCGCGCTCGGGAAGCTGGCCGCCCTCGGCCGGAGCTACCCCCAGCTCGACGGCGAGCTCGCCGCGCCCCACGCGAGCGCCGAGCTGAAGGTGATCCGCGACGTGTACGGCGTCCCGCACGTCCGCGCCGCGTCCGAGGCCGACGCGTGGTACGGCCTCGGGTTCGCCCACGCGCAAGACCGGCTGTTCGAGCTCGACCTGTCGCGGCACACCGCCGACGGCACGCTCGCCGCGTGGTTCGGGGCCGACGCCGCCCAGTACGACGTGTTCGCCCGGGCCCTCGGGCTGCGGGATCGCGCCCAGGCCCTGGTCGACGCCGCAGACCCCGAGACCCGCGCGATGCTCGACGCGTACGCCGCCGGGATCAACGACGGCGCCGCGGCGTCGAAGGTGCTGCCGATCGAGTACCGGCTGCTGGACGCCGAGTTCGAGCCGTGGACCGCCGCGGACGACCTCGCGACGGTGTTCCTGCTGTCGTGGACCCTGTCCGAGAACCTCGACTTCGAGCTCGCCGCGCTGGCCCTGCGCGACCTCGACCGCGACACGCTCGACGCGGTGCTTCGGGTCGAGCCGCAGGCGCCGCCGATCGACCCGTACTGGGACACGATGCGCACGTGGCAGCTCGGCGAGCTGACCCCGGCGTTCCGGGCGTTCACCGGGCTGCTCGGCGGGGCCCCCGCGTCGCGCACCGCCGGCGACGCCGCCGCGTCGAACAACTGGGTGATCGGCGGGGAGCTCAGCGCGTCCGGCAAGCCGATCGTCGCGAACGATCCGCACCTCGCCCAGCGGGTCCCGAGCCTGTGGTACGCGGCCGAGCTGCGCGGGGGCGATCTGCACGTCGCCGGCGCGACGCTCCCGGGCCTGCCGGGCGTGGTGATCGGCCACTCCGAGCGGGTCGCGTGGGGCCTGACCAACGTGATGGCGGACAACGTCGATCTCGCGGTGGTCGAGCGGGTCGGCGAGCGCGGGTACGTGCTCGAGGGCCAGCAGAAGGAGCTCCGCGAGGTGAAGGTCGAGGTCCCGGTCCGCGACGGCGCGCCGGTCACGGGCTCGGTGTGGTTCACCGACGTGGGCCCGGTGATCACCGCCCTCGACGGCACCCACCTCGTCGCGCTGCGGTGGGCGGCGCTCGAGGTCGACGATCAGCTCGTGGTGGCGCTCCGGGCGCTGAACCGCGCGTCGTCGGTCGGGGACGCGCTGGGCGTCGCGGGGACGGTCCCGCTGATCGTCGCGAACAACCTCGTGCTCGGCGACGTCGACGGCGACTACGCCTGGCGCCAGGTGGGCGCGTTCGTCGGGCGGCGGCTCCACACCGGGCGCGTGCCGTACCCGGCGTCGGACCCGATGCACGGCTGGTACGGCTGGCTCGGCGACGCCCCGGGCGAGCACCACCCGGACCGTCACTACGTCGTCACCGCGAACAGCCGCCCGGACCACCCGCTCGCCGACGCGATCTCCACCACCTACGTGCCGCCGCACCGGTTCGAGCGGATCGACGAGGCGCTGGCCGGCGCGACCGCCCTGACCCCGGAGGACTCCCAGGCGCTCCAGCTCGATCTGCTCGACGGGACGGCCCGGTGGCACCGCGACGAGCTGCTGGACGGGGTGACCGCGACGACCCCGCGCGGGGAGCTGTGCCGGGACCTGCTCGCGCGGTGGGACCTCGTGGCGGACCGCGACGCGATCGGGGCGACGGTGTGGGCGGCGTTCCACGAGGCGTACGTCCGGGACGTCCTGACCGACGCGATCGGCGCCGACGACGCGGCGATCGCGCTGTCGCTGTACAGCTCGGCCCGGAGCCCGCTCGACGGCGGCGGCCTCGACGCCCTGGTGAAGGATCGCCCGGCGACGGTCGCGAAGGCCCTCGACCAGGCGTGCGCCCGCCTCGCGTCCGGCCTCGGCGAGGATCCCACGGGCTGGACCTGGGGGCCGGCCCACGCGCTGCACCTCCGCCACCCGTTCACTGCCCGCGCCCCGAAGCTGCTGAAGCGGTGGGACCTGCCGACGGTGCCGTTCGGCGGGACCGGCGCGACGGTCGCCGCGGCGAGCTCCCCGTGGGGCGAGCCCGGGGCGGCGTTCCCGGTCGGGGGGATGGCGAGCCTGCGGGTGGTGATGCCGCTCGCGGACCTCGGCGCGTCGACCCTGGTCCACCCGGGCGGCCAGTCCGGCCAGCCGGGCAACCCGCTGTACGCCTCGCACTACGCCCACTTCGTCAACGGCCAGACCCTGCCGCTGTGGTTCGACGACGAGGACGTCGCCGCCAACGCCCACTGGACCACGGTCCTGAAGCCGTAGACGCGGGGATGCGGGTCAGCCTGGCCGACTGGCGCCGACCGATCGACGCCGCGTACTGCTTCCGGCTCCGTCCGGTCGGGGACGGCGGGTTCACCCCGGCGGTGCCCGCGCTCGGGGTCCCGCGGGACATCCGGGTCGTGGTGACCGAGGCCCTGGTCGACGGGGACGGCGCCCGGTTCGACGTCCGGGTCGACCGGTGGGCAGGCCCGGAGGACCGCGACGCCGACGGGGGCCAGCCGTACGTCGGGGCGCAGCGGTGGTTCGAGGAGCGGCCGTGGCAGGACCGGTTGTCGTCGGTGGACCTCGACGCGGTGCTGCGCGGCACGGTCCGGGTGATGCGGCGCCCGGACGACGCCCAGGTGGACTACGTCCTGCGCGACCACCACCTGCTCGACGTGGTCCTGTACCACTACCGGGCCACCGGCGCGCTGCCGACGGCGCTGTTCCACGCGGATCGGCACTCGGACTGGTGCACCGACGGGTACCTGGCCGCGCGGCGCCCGGCCCAGGCCGCGACCTGGTGGGCGTTGCTCGAGGGGCTGAAGCGCCCGGGGACCGACGACCCGGTCCTCGCGGAGCGCGCGGTGACCTTCACCACTGCGTCGGCGGGGGCCGGAGACGGCCGGGACGTCGGCGCGTCGACCCGGGTGCCGTGGTGGGTCGAGCCGGGCGAGCTCGGGTGGCCCGAGGCGCTGCCGAAGGCGCTCGACGCGGACTGGGTGTCGCTCGACCTCGACTACCTCCAGCCGCGCGCCCAGCTCGCCCTCACCCGCGGGCTCCTCCGGGACCAGCGGTTCCACGCGCTGATGCGGACGGCGACGGTCCGGGTGTTCGTGCTGTCGCCGCAGTTCGCCAAGGGCGGCGATCGGGTGCGGGACTGGACGGTCGGCGATCGGAGCGCGTCGCTGCGGATGGTGAACCTGGTCCGCGGGATGCGGATCCGCCCTGGACCGCCCTGACCCTCCGCGCCGGCCCGCGCCAGGCGGACGGGAGGGCGCGCAGCGGTCCGAGCGGAGCGAGGACGGAGGTCGCGGAGCGACCGACCCCGGACGGAGGCCGACGGCGA
>JBEBJW010000584.1:0-5250 GCA_040079715.1 Myxococcota bacterium
ACCCCGTCGAGCGGGGGCTCGTCGGTCGCGGCCCGGATCCGCCGCTCGAGCGCGTCGCCGTGGGCCTTGATCCGCTCGTGCACGACCAGGCGCACCCCGCACCCGGCGTCGCTGCCGACCAGCGTCGGGTGGACGTCCCGCAGCGCGACCACCGCGCCGATCGGGATCCCCGGCCCGGGGTGGAGGTCCGGCATCCCGACCGCCCGCACGCACCCGGGCATCCCGCCGACCCGCCGGAGCTGATCGACCGCCGCCGGCTCGATCGGCACCCCCGGACCTTCGATCACCGTCACCTGGTCCATCGTCGTCTCCCGCGTCCGGTCGTGCACTCCGCGGGCCATCACGGTCCGACGCCGCGTCTCGGCCGGGAGTGGTGCGCGATGGACCGCGTGGAGGATGGTGCACAGTGAACCAGATACGGGACGCACCAGGAGCGCCGATGACGACCCTCGTGACCTGGTCCGATCGCGGAGCCGTGGTGACGCCGGATCACCACGGACCGCGCCCCGCTGCCGATCAAGGGCCGGTGGTGCGCCTGCTCGACGCGTCGGAGGTCCGGTACGAGCGGCTGGTGGTGCTGGTCCCGTCCGGTGGGATGCCTGGGGCGCGCCGCCTCGCGGACGACGCCCGGACGCGGGTCGGGCGGGTGGACCTCCGTCCGGTCGACGTGACCGACCCGTCGGACTACCCGCAGCTGTTCGCGGCGGTGTCGGGGGTGGTCGACGGGCTGCGCGGGACCGGCCCGCTCGATCTGGTGTTGTCGGCCGGGACGCCGCAGGCCCAGACGATCTGGGTGATCCTGGTGTCCGCGGGGCTGGTCGACGCCCGGATGCTCCAGGTGATCCCGGCTCGGTTCGTCCCGGACCCGCACCCCCACCCGATCCGCCAGGTGCGCCTCCCGATCGACGGGTTCCCCGAGATCCGCGCCCTGCGCGAGGAGGTCGTCCGGCTGCGCGCCGGCGAGGTCGCCCGGGCGGAGGCGATCGGGGGCAGCGCGCCGATGACGGCGGTGCGGGCACGGATCGCGCGGGTCGCGCCGACCGCGGTCCCGGTGGTGATCCACGGGGAGACCGGCACCGGCAAGGAGCTCGTGGCGCGCGCGATCCACCGCGGGAGCGCGCGGTCGGACGCGCCGTTCGTCGCGTGCAACGCGGGGGCGGTCGACGACGGCCTGCTGGCCAGCGAGCTGTTCGGGCACGAGGCCGGCGCGTTCACCGGCGCCGTCGGGCGTCGGCGGGGCCTGTTCGAGCTCGCGCACGGGGGAACGCTGTTCCTCGACGAGGTCGGCGAGCTGTCGGCCCGGGTCCAGGTCGGGCTCCTCCGGGTGCTGCAGGAGGGCGAGCTGCGGCGGGTCGGCGGAGAGGAGGTCGTGCGGGTCGACGTGCGGGTGGTCGCGGCGACCCACCGGGACCTGCGGGCGGCGGTCCGCGCGGGATCGTTCCGGGAAGACCTGTGGTACCGGCTGGCGGGGGCGGCCCTCGAGGTCCCGCCGCTCCGGGATCGGCCCGAAGACCTGCCGGCGCTGGTCGAGCGGTTCCTCGACGACTGCGGCCGGCCCGGACTGCCGGTGTCCCCGGCGGCGTGGCACGCGGTCGTCGGGTACCGGTGGCCGGGCAACGTGCGCGAGCTGCGGGCCGAGGTGGTCCGGTGGAGCGTGTTCGCCGGTGATCGGGTCGAGCGGGCGGACCTGTCGCCGGAGGTGGCCGGGGCGGCGTCCACCCGAGGTTCCCCGTCGGAGGGCGTGACGACGGACGCGGCCGGCCTCACCCTGGCGGCGGCGGTCTCGGCGGCCGAGCAGCGGGCGATCGCGACTGCGTGGGCGTCGAACCGGGGGAACGTCGCGGCGACGGCTCGGGCGCTCGGGATCGACCGGAACACGCTGAAGCGGAAGCTCCGGGCGTACCGACTGCGGTGAGGGCCGTGGTCAGCCGCGCTCGCGCCTCGCCGGCGCGACGGAGGTGCCGGTCGCGCCACGCGGGGCCACCGTCGATCGCACGTGGTCCCACAGCGGCACCGTCACGTTGAAGTTCCGGGTACCCATCTGCGCCGGGTGGTGGTGGACCTGGTGGTGGCGACGCAGCCACCGGACGACCGACAGCCGCCCGACCGCGGTCGACGGGGGCTGGTGGTACGCGAGGTGGAGCCACTCGTAGCTCACGACGTACCCGACCCCGGTGATCGCGAACAGCCGCGCGGCGTCGGGCTGACCGAGCGCGGCGATCCCGAGCGCCACCGGGACGGTCGCGAGGCACAGCAGGACCACGGCCAGCGGCGGCATCAGCACCAGGCCCCACTCGCGCGCCGACCGGACGTCGAGGTCCCACGCGACGAACACCCGGTGGTGCATCAGGGTGTGCCGCTCGTACAGCCACTCGAAGCCGCGGACGCGCCGGTGCAGCAGATCGCGATGGATCCGCCACTCGGCGGCGTTCGCCAGGATGTACGTCACGGGGACCACCAGCCACTCGGCGCCGGACACCCGGTCGAGCCCGAGGGCCGCGGCGACGGCGACGGCGACCGCGATCCCGGTCGCGCCCACCAGGTGGAGCCGTGGATCGTACCGCCGGCCGAGCGCCGCCGCCTCGCGCTCCCGCAACGTCGCGCGCGCCTCGTCGGTGAACGGTCGGTCCATCCGGCGATCCTACGCCGAGCGGTGCCGCGGTGACCAGCGCCGGCCCCGCGTGGTGCCCCGGGGGCGGCGGGACGGCTCGGCCGCGCCGCGCGCCCCGGGGTGCAGGTCACGCCGCGGCGGCGCACTCCCCGGTGGCGGCGTCACAGGTCCCGCCGTCGGTCGTACAGTCGGTGTCGTCCTCCCACGCGCCGTCGGTGCAGACCTGCGAGACGTCTCCGTCGCACTGGTGCTCCCCGTCGGTGCACGCCTCCTCCCCGCCGCACGCCGCGAACCCGAACGCAACCGCCACGATCATCGACCACACGCGCATCGGCTCCCTCCTGCACCGAGAATGTCGGCACCCCTCACGGCGGATCGTGCAGGAACGAGAATCGTGCGAACGTACGGGGAGAGGGAGGTCCGATGGGGCTCATGACGGGGATGGCGCTGCTCGCCGGGTGTTCGCCGGTGGTGGTCGACGCGGGGACGGTCGGGGTCCAGACGCGGTGGGGCGCTGCGGATCCGACGCCGCTGACCGAGGGGCTGTACTGGCGGACCTGGCTCGCCGAGGGGATCATCCCGATGGACACCCGGGTCCAGAAGCTCCAGGCGAACGCGTCGGCGTCGTCGTCCGACCTCCAGGTGGTCACGACGACGATCGCGCTGAACTGGCGGATCGACCCAGCGAAGGCGCCGGAGATCTACAGCCGGATCGGGACGGCGGACCAGGTCCAGGCGAACGTGGTGGAGCCGGTGCTCCAGGAGGCGGTCAAGACCGCGACCGCGAAGTTCACCGCGGAGGAGCTGATCACCAAGCGGCCGGACGTGAAGAAGGGGATCAACGAGTACGTGTCGGCCGCGCTCGCCCAGTCGAACGTGATCGTGACCGACCTGAACATCGTGAACTTCGAGTTCGCCGCGCAATACCAGCAGGCGATCGAGGCGAAGCAGGTCGCCGAGCAGCTCGCCCTGACCGCGACGAACGATCTCCGCCGGATCGAGGTCGAGGCGAAGCAGGCCGAGGCGCAGGCCCAGGGACGGGCGAACGCGATGCTGATCGAGGCCCGCGCCGAGTCCGAGCGCCAGAACATGCTGCGGACCAACCTCACCGCCGAGCTCGTGCGGTGGGAGGGGATCCGGAAGTGGGACGGCAGGCTGCCGACCGTCACCTCCGACGGCGGCACGCTGATCGACCTCGGCCTCGGCAAGTAGCTCAGCGCGACGGCGACGGCGTCGGCGGTGAGGCCGGCGCCGCTGCCGGCGCCGGGCGCGGCGGGATCCGGATCTCGCCCTCGTCGAACCGCCCCGCGGCAGCGTTCGGGTGGCACGACCCGCAGGCCGACATCGACGTCACCCGCCCGGGCGGCGCCTCGCCGTGCTCGTGCCGCAGCCACCCGATCGACAGGATCCGGTCGGGGGTGGTCCCCACCGTCGCGCGGGCGATCGCCCGGGACAGCGGGTCGGTCGCCACGTCCGCCGCGTGGCCGACCGCGTACGCGACCAGCCGATCGCGGGTCGCCGCGTCGACGGTCGCGTCCTCGCCGTAGTGCGCGCCGAGGTTCCCGAGGATCCGGGTCCACGACCGGCCGGGGAGCAGCCCGGGCGGGTAGGCCAGGTGGCACGATCCGCACTCCGACGCCCACGTCGGGTCGGTCACCGCGGCGACGCGCGCCCCGCCGCCCTCACCGCCCTCGCGCTCCCCACCCTCGCGCTCGCCGCCCTCGTGTTCGCCGCGCTCGAAGCCTTCGTGCTCCTCGCGCTCGTCGTCGTCGGCGCCGGCGACCAGCACCATCCAGAACCACGGGATCATCCGGATCACTTCGCCCCTCCAGTCAGCCAGGTCAGCAGGTCGGCCTTCTCGGCCGGGGTGCAGTCGCGGCCCACCGTCCATCGGCAGTTCCGCCCGAACCACTTCTCGATCTTCGCCGCGTCGGTGAACCGGTCGGCAGAGGCCATCGGCGTGATCGGCTCTCCGGTCGTCGCGTGACGCCCCGGCGATCCCAGCGTCGGGCCGTGGCAGGTGGTGCAGGCCCGGGCAGCGCCGCCGTCCGGCGCCGGGAACGAGGTGGTCCACAGCGTCTGCCCGCGTCCGGCGTCGGGTGCGGTGGCTCCGGCGGCCCGGTACTGGGCCAGCAGCCCGTCCACCGCCGGTGGGGCGGCGAACGCCGCGGCGAGCATCCAGGGTACGATTCGCATCAGCTCCCTCCGTTCGTCAGGTTCGTGTTCGTCGCGTCGGTCGCGTCGGTCGTGATGGTCGCGCCGTCGAAGCTCCCCACCTCGGCGTCGGCGTGGCAGGCCAGGCACCGCGACGGGTGGTCGTCCGGTCCGAACGCGAGCCTCGCGTGCTCGGCGTTCCAGGTCGCGCTGTCGGTGATCGAGGCGGGCGTGCCCTCCTCGGCCGCGACCCGGGCGGCGTGCTCGGTCGCGCCGAGGTCCGCGCCGAACCCGTGGGCGATCCCGGACAGGGTGGCGACCGTCGGGGCGTCGAAGCCGAGATCCTCCCCGAAGTGATCGGCCTGGTCGGCCAGCATCCGGTCCCATGACCGCGCGGGCAACAGCGACGGGTGGTACGCGAGGTGGCACTCGCCGCACGCCTCGGTCCAGCCGGCGGCAGTGGCGAGCGGCATCGGCGGTGGGAC
>JBEBJW010000585.1:0-5262 GCA_040079715.1 Myxococcota bacterium
GCCGCACCCGGCGTACAACGCCCGCGCGCCGTCGTTGTCCCGCCGGACCTCGAGCCACCCCTCCGTCACCCCGGCCTCCCGCCACGCTTGCGCGCACGCGGCGAGCAGCGCGGCGCCGTAACCGCGCCGACGGGCGTCCGGGTGGACGGCGACCGTCAGGATCTCGCCCTCAGGGGCCACGCACGACGCGAGGAGGTGTCCGACGACGGGCTCTTCGCCGACCCCGTCGCCCGTCGGCCCGGCCGCGACCCACCCGACGGTCGACCGGGCGGCGAGGGTCGATCGGACCGCCGCCTCCGACCACGGACCCGGCGACGCGACCGCCTCGATCCGGGCGATCGCGGGGGCATCCTCGGGGGTGGCCCGGCGAACGGTGACCGACGGCCGGTTCAGGGGGCCTCCTCGATCCGCTGGGGGATCCGCCGGATCCGGATCCGCGGCCGGAGCTGATCGAGCAGCGCGCCGCACTCGGCGGTCCACGCCGGTACGTCCGCCGGGTTCGCCTGGAGGTTGCGCAGCAGGAACCGCTCGACCACCATCCGACGGCGGATCGCCGACTCGACCCGGCCGTCGTCGAGGCCGTTCACCACCAGGAACGAGTCCCACGCGTCACCGCCGCCGATCGCGACCCGCAGCGCCTCGACCCGCTCGGTCACCGCCTCGCGGGTCGGCTGGTACAGCGCCACGTCCGCGGCAGCGACCCGCACCACCACGGCGTCGATCGACAGCTGCTCCGCCGGATCCGCGCCGTCCGGTTGGAGGGCGGTCAGGTGCGCGGTCCAGAACGGCACGGGCGACGGGTCGATCGGGGCCAGCGCCGCGTCGAGCCGGAGATCCGACGCGAGCAACGGCTGGCCGCCGATCACCGCGATCACCCGGTCGACCACCTCCGCCCGGGCGGCGGCCACGAGCCCACCGACGACGAACATCCACCCCGTCCACGCGACGTCCCCGGCGTATCCCGCGGGTCCGGTGCCGTCCGTGGAGTTATCGGTCCCCCGATGATCGAGACGCGGGAGCTGACGCGGACGTTCGGCGGGGTCGTCGCGGTGGATCGGGTGACCACCACGGTGGCCGACCGCGGTCTCGTCGGGTTCCTCGGCCCGAACGGTGCCGGCAAGACCACCACGATGCGGATGTTGACCGGGTTCCTCCCAGCCACCTCCGGCGACGCGATCGTCGCGGGGTTCGACGTGTTCGACCAGCCGCTCGAGGTCCGGGCGCGGGTCGGGTACCTGCCGGAGCACCCGCCGCTGTACCCCGAGCTGACCGTCGGCGAGTACCTGTCGTTCGTGGCCGAGATCCGCGGGGTTCCTCGCGGCGTGCGTCTGGCGCGGGTCGGCGAGGTGATGGCCCGCGTCGGGCTGACGGGGTGGGAGCGTCGGCGGCTCGCCACCCTGTCCAAGGGATACCGCCAGCGGGTCGGCCTCGCGCAGGCGATCGTCCACGATCCGCGCCTCGTGATCCTCGACGAGCCGACCGCCGGGCTCGATCCGGCGCAGGTCGTGTCGGTTCGCCGGCTGATCCGCGAGCTCGCCGCCGACCGGACCGTGCTGGTGTCGACCCACGTGCTGGCGGAGATCGAGGTCCTGTGCGACCGGATCCTGCTGCTGCACCGCGGCCGCCTCGTCGGCGACGGCACGGTGGACGCGCTGGCGGACACGGTCGGCCGCGGCCCGTGGGTCGAGCTCGCCGTCGACGCGCCGGACGGGGATCTGTCGGCGGCGATCGCCCGGTTGCCCGAGGTCGCCGCGGTCGAGCGGATCGAGGCCCGCCGGTACCGGATCCGCGGCGGCGCCGAGGTCGAGCCGGCGCTCGCCCGCGCCGCCGCCGGGTGGGGGTGGGGCGTCCGGACGATCGTCCGGCACCGCGCGAGCCTCGAGGCGGTGTTCCTGGCGTTGATCGGGGAGGAGTCGTGAGGCCGGGCTTCGCGGTCGCCGCGCTCGCCGTCGCGCGGAACGAGCTCCGGATCTGGTTCCTGGCCGGTTCGGGCTGGGTGTTCCTGACCTCGTTCCTGTTTCTGGCGGGGCTGTTCTTCACCGTCGCCCTCGGCGCGACCGGGGAGGCGTCCCTCCGGGCGTCGCTGCCGAACCTGGCGGTGACCCTCGTGTTCACCCTGCCGCTCGTCACGATGCGCCAGCTCGCCGAGGAGGCGCGCTCCGGGACCTGGGAGCTGCTCGCGACCGCGCCGATCCCGCTGCCGGCGCTGCTGCTCGGGAAGTGGGCCGCGGCGGTCGGGCTGTGCGCGATGCTCCTCGCGGCGACCGCGCCGTTCCCGATCGTGCTCGCGGTGTGGGGTGACCCGGATCCCGGCGTGCTCGCGGTGAGCTACCTCGGGTTGTTCCTGTGCTGCGCGACGTTCTCGGCGGCGGGGTTGTTCGCGAGCTCGCTGACCCGCGATCCGATGGTCGCCGGGGTGCTCGGGGTGGTGATCCTGCTCCCGTCGTGGCTCGCGTCGGCAGCGCGGGACCGGGCGCCGGCCGGGGCGGCGGCGTTCCTCGACCGGATCTCGTTCGTCGAGCACCTCCGGTCGTTCGCGGTCGGGGTGGTCGACACCGGCGATCTCGCGTGGTTCGCCGGCGCCACCGCGGTGTTCCTGGTCGCGACCTGGTCGTCGGTCGAGTCCCGGAGGGGCCGGTGAGCGCCTCCCGCCGGCTCGGGACCGGGCTCAACGCGGTGCTGATCGCGTTGTTCGCGCTGGGGATCGCGATCGTGCTGACCGAGCTCGCGCGGAGACACCCGCTGCGGCTCGATCTGTCGGCGGACGGCCTCGCGACCCTCGACGACGACACCCGGGCGGCGCTGGCGCTGGCTGCGGACCGCGACGCCGCGATCACGATCACCGCGTTCACCGCCCAGGCGAAGGACGAGGAGGCGTGGATCCGCGACCGAACGATCCGCGACTTCCTCGCCACGCTCGCGTCTGCGTCGGATCGGGTGGAGACGGCGATCGTCGACCTCGATCGGGACCGACTGGTCGCCGAGCAGCTCGGGGTCGACCGGTACGGGACGGTGGTGGTGCGGGCCCGCGGCGACCGGGTGGACTTGTCCGATCGGGAGCTGTTCCGCGCCAGGGGCCCGAAGGGCGCGCGCGAGGTCCAGTTCATCGGAGAGCCGGCGATCTCCGCTGCGATCCGGCAGGTGGTCGCCGGGCGGACCAAGACGATCGTCGCGCTGTCCGGGCACGGCGAGCGGGTGATGTTCGACCGCGGGATCGGCGAGCTCGAGGCGTTGGCCCAGGTGATCGGCGACCAGGGCTGGACCGTGCGGACGATCGATCTGCTCCGCGACGCGCCGCCGGGCGCGGCCCCAACGGTGCCAGCCGACGCAGCGACGGTGCTGATCGTCGGGCCGACGGCCCCGCTCGCTCCGACCGAGGTCCAGGCGCTCCGGGACTGGCTCGGGGCCGGCGGCTCGATCGGACTGTTCGTCGACGTGGGCGTCGAGCCCCCGGACTGGGTGACCGCGCTCGGGATCGGGCTGCCGGACGGGATCGCGCTCGACCCGAAGAGCTACTTCCCGCACCTCGATCGGCCGGTGGTCCGGTACGGCCGCCACCCGATCACCGAGGCGCTCGCGGCCGGCGACGTGTCCACCGTGGTCTCCGTCGCCCGCCCGATCGCGCTCACGCCGCGCGACGGGGTCTCCGGGGCGACGCTGCTCGAGACCAGCCGCAGCGGGTGGATCGAGCGGGGCACCGAGCAGCCTCCGGCGTACGACCCAGACCACGACGGCGTCGGGCCCGTCGCGGTCGCGGTCGCGGCGACCCTCGGACCGCCCGTCACCGCCGCTGCGGCGCGGCTGGTGGTGGTGGGCGACGTGGATCTGGTCCGGGACGAGCTGCTCGACGACTCGCCGGGGAACGCGACGTTCGTGGTGAACCTCGTCCGGTGGCTGGCGCGGACCGATCAGCCGCTGGCCCCGGTCGGTCGCCCGGCGACGATCCGGCGGCTCGAGCTCGGGGCGTCGCAGCTCGCGGTGGTGCGGATCGTGCTCGTCGGCGGGATGCCGCTCGCGACCGCGTTGCTCGGGGCGGTCGTGCTGCTCGCCCGGAGGGCGCGATGATCCGGCGGCTGCGGGGCGCCCTGATCGCGCTGATCGCGCTCGTCGTGGTCGCGGCGATCGCGGTGTGGTCCGAGCGCGGTCCGTCGCGCCTCCCGGATCGTGCCGTCCCGGACACGATCTTCCGGTTCGAGAAGGACGACCTCGTCGGGTTCGTGATCGAGCGGCCGACCGACCGGATCGCGATCCGGCAGGTCGACGGGGTGTGGCGGGTCGACGGCCAGCCGTGGCGCCCGAACCGATCGATGATCCGGCGGGTCGCGCACCAGCTCCACGACCTCGACGCCCGGGCGGACGTGGTCGACGTCCCGGCCGATCCGGCTGCGCTCGCGCAGTACGGGCTCGGCGACGGCGCGATCCGGGTCGAGCTGAGCCTCGCGGACGGCCGGACGCTCGCGTTCGAGGTCGGCGACCCGAACCCGACCTCGGTGAGCTGGTACCTCCGCCTGGTGCCGAGCGGCCGGGTCTACGTGGTGAAGAAGGCGGCGATGGACCTGTTCCGCCTCGACTCCGCCGCGTTCCGCGAGGATCGGATCGCGCTGTTCGACGCCGACGACGCGACCGCGATCGACGCGACGATCGACGGCGCCCACCTGCTCGTCGAGCAGACCGGCGCGCGGACCTACCGGATGCGCGCCCCGGTCGACCAACCCGCGAGTCGGGATCGGGTGCGGGCGATGCTCGGGCGGGTCGCGTCGCTCCGCGCGCTGGACTATCCGGCGGATCACCCGCGCCCCGAGCAGCTCGCGGCCTGGTCGCTCGCCCCGCCCCTCCACCGGATCGCGATTCACCTCGGATCCGGGGATGCGCTCGAGCTCTCGCTCGGAGCGACCGCCGACGCCGGCGGCGTGGGCGCCCGGTACGTGTACCTCGCGCAGGACGACGCGGTGTACCTGGTCAAGGACGGGCTGCTCGAGGCGTTCCAGCTCGGACCCGACGAGCTGCGCGATCGGGAGCTGGTCGGTCGCCACGCGTGGGACGTGGTGTCGTTCGACGTCGACCACCTCGGTCGCTCGGTCACGATCCGGCGGACCAGCGACGGGGTCCGGTGGCCGGACGACGCGCCGGTCGCCGGGTCGACCCCGGAGCGGCTGGCCGGCCGGGCCGCCGAGCTCCGCGCGATCGCGTTCCACGACCAGGAGCCGCCCGACACCGGGCTCGCCTCGCCGTGGGCCACCGTCCGGCTCGCGTTCGCGGACG
>JBEBJW010000586.1:0-5256 GCA_040079715.1 Myxococcota bacterium
GATCAAGGCGGACGAGGAGCACGGCGAGGCGCCCAGCAGCGCCGCCAGCGACCCGTCCGCCGACGCCACGACCTCGGTGCCGAACTCGAGCACCCCGCCGTGCTCCTCGTCCGCCTTGATCACCTGGACCCGCTGCCCGGCGACCTCGAGGGTCCAGTCCGCGCCGCTGGCCGTCGGGACGAACGCCCGGAGGGCGGCCAGGCGGTCGTGGTCGCTCTGCGCGACCTGCTCGACGAGGTACCGGGTGAGCGCGAGGTTGTCGAGGCCCGCCGCCAGCATCGGCAGCAGGTTCCGCGTCCGGACCGACCGCGGCAGATCGAGGATCGACCCCGTCTTCAGGAACTTCGTCGAGAACCCGGCGTACGGGCCGAACAGCAGGGCGCGCTCGCCGCCGATGATCCGGGTGTCGAGGTGCGGGACCGACATCGGGGGCGCGCCGACCGAGGCCTGGCCGTACACCTTGGCCCAGTGGCGGGTGATCACCTCCGGCCGGCGGCACACGAGCCACTGGCCGCTCACCGGGAACCCGCCGTACACCTTGCCCTCGGGGATCCCGGACCGTTGGAGCAGCGGCAGCGCGGCCCCGCCGGCCCCGATGAACACGAACCTCGCGCGGATCGCGGTCGGCTCGCCGAGGTCCGGGTCGCGGGTCTCGATCCGCCACGCGCCGTCGGGCTCGCGGTCGATCCCGGTGACCTCGCGGTGGAACTCGATCTCCGCCCCGTCACGCTGGAGCTGCGCGATCAGCGCCCGGGTCAGCGCCCCGAAGTTCACGTCGGTGCCGAGCGCCATCGACGTCGCCGCGACCGGCCCCGGGTCCCGCCCGTCCATCACCAGCGGCATCCAGTCCGCCAGCCGCGCCGGGTCCTCCGACCGCTCCATCCCGCGGAACAGCGGCGACGTCGTCAACGCCGCGTGTCGCCGCCGGAGGAAGTCGACCCCGGCCGTGCCGGTCACGAACGTCCGGTGCGGGATCGCGGTCACGAACCCGGCCGGCTCCGGCAGCGCGCCCTCGTCGACCAGCGAGGCCCACAGCTGCTTCGACACCTCGAACGACGACGCGATCTTCACCGCCTTGTCGATCGGGATCGCCCCGTCCGGGCCCTCGGGCGTGTAGTTCGGCTCGCAGAACGCGGAGTGGCCCGTGCCGGCGTTGTTCCACGCGTCGGAGCTCTCGGCGGCGGCGCGGTCGAGCCGCTCGACGATCCGGATCGACCGGTCCGGGGCCAGCCGGTGCAGCAGCGTGCCGAGGGTCGCGCTCATGATGCCGGCGCCGATCAGCACCACGTCGACGTCGACCGCCGGCGGTTCATCCACCGCGCACCGCCACCGCCTCGAGCTCGATCCGGAGCGCGGGCGACACGAGGCCCGCGACGATCACCAGCGTCGACGCGGGCCGGTGGTCTCCGATCGCCCGCTGGCGCGCGGCCCGCGCCGCGTCGAGGTCGTCGCGGGACACGAGGTAGGTCGTGGTCTTCACGAGGTCGGTCGGCGCCATCCCCGCGTGGGCCAGGATCGCGAGCAGGTTGCGCCACGCGTGGTCCGCCTGGTCCTCGATCGTCGCGCCGACCGCCCCGTCCGGGCCGGCGCCGATCTGGCCCGACACGAACAGGGTCCGCGCGCCCGGTCCGACCTCGACCGCGTGGGTGTAGGCGCCGACCGGCGGCGCGACCGTCGGGGGCGAGTGGAACACCGGCATCGTCGACCTCCGGCGTCCCCTATCGTGGACCGTCGGGTCAGCGGTACGACTCGACCGCCTTCGGTCCGCCGAACACCTCGGCCCACCGGATCCGCCCGGTGAGCTGCATCAGCAGGAACAGCGTGATCGTGCCGAGCACCGTGACCGTCAGCCCCGTCCACCCCTCGAAGAACTGGGCGAGCGAGAACCCGACCAGGTACAGGAGCTGCGCGATCCCGGCCTCGAACACCGCGAACCGCGCCCCCGCCACCAGGCGCAGGTAGGTCGTGGTCAGGACCAGGCTGACCACCGCCGACAGCGCGAACGCCGCCTCGACCGGCAGGTGGTCCGCGGTGTAGCCGAACAGCAGGTGGAACGTGAAGAACGCCGCCGCGAGGAACAGGTGGTTCACCGGGTGGATCTCGATCCGCTTCAGCAGCCCGAGCACGTAGATCCACACCATGTACAGCGCGAGCGACAGCGGCGCGGACAGGCTCATCGCCGCCGCGAGCGGCCCGGCCTGGATCCGCTGCGGCATCACCATCCCGATCGACTGACCGGTGATCAGGCGATCGAACGACCAGGTCAGCGCCTTGCCCTGGCCGGCGTCCGCCTTCTCCGACGGCGACATCGTCTGCGGCGGGAAGTCGATCGTCGCGAAGTCGGTGGTCATCGCGAGGTGCAGGTCGCGGACCTGGCCGACCGACCAGTCGGGGACCGGCCGGTACACGAACGAGTCGCGGCCGCGGCTGCGGTACCCGATCGAGAACGCCACCGTCTGGCCCGGCTGGACCGGGACCCGGCCCTCGACCGTCCCGCCGACCGGCGCCACGTCCCACCGCTCGACCCCGTCGATCACCAGGTGGAAGTCGTCGTAGAACCCGTCCGCCTGCGGGAACTCGAACCGGACGACCAGCGTCCCGGGCGCGCCCTCGTGGGTGTAGGTGTAGGCGCCGTCGAAGGTCACGTCGTACAGCGAGAACCAGATCAGGCCCTTTCGGCGCTGATCGAGCCGCAGGTCCACCGTCGCGTCGGTCGAGCCGAGCGGGACCGGATCCTGGCCGAGCTGGGTGGTCTCGACCCACCGCTCCGACGTGGTCCCGATGTCGACCCGCTCCCGCAGCGTCACCGGGTGCTCGAACAGGACCGCCGGGGCTCGCTGGACCATCGGCGCGCCCCACAGCTCGGCGACCGCCCCGGACAGCGTCTGCTCCTGGTCGCTCGACCGGTGGTCCATGATCCCCGCCAGGACCAGCCACGCGACGGACGTGCCGGCCAGGATCACGACCATCGCGAACACCCGCGCGATCTGGTGCATCGAACCTCCTGGGTCCGCAGTAGCCGTCGGGTCGCGGACCGATCGCGGGTTCACGGCGCAGAACCGGCGGACCCCGCGTGCAGGAACCGTGCAGCCGGGGTGGACCGCCGCCGAGGGGTGGTCGCGCGCCCCCAGCGGACTTACATCGGGTCGTCGGAGGCCCGAGTGCGAGCGCTGATCTACGACGCTGCGATCCTCCCGCTGACCACGAAGTGGTACGCCGAGGTCCTCGACCGCGTCCCGCGCGGCGCTCACCTGCTGGACGTGGGGATCGGCACCGGCGGGGCGCTCGCCCGCAACGCAGACGTGGTGCGCGAGAAGGACCTCCACGTCGTGGGGGTCGACATCGACCCGGACTACGTCCAGCGCGCGAAGAACTCGATGCGGAACGCCGGGCTCGACGACCGGGTCGAGGTCCTGCTCGAGTCGATCACCGAGCACCGGGGCGGCCCGTACGACGCCGTGTACTTCAGCGCGAGCTTCATGCTGATGCCGGACCCGCCGTCGGTGCTGGCCCACGTGATCACGCTGCTCGCCCCGGACGGCCACGTGTACTTCACCCAGACGTTCCAGGACAAACGGTCGAAGGTGATGGAGCGGGCGAAGCCGCTGCTCGGCAAGGTGACGACGATCGAGTTCGGCCGCGTGACGTACGAGGAAGACTTCCGGCGGACGGTCGAGCTCGGCGGCCTCGCGCTCAACGATCTGGTGACGATGGACCGGAGCGGCGGCCGGAGCTACCGGCTGGCGATCGGGGTCCCGAAGGGGGCGTGATGGCGAGGAGGTCGATCGGGCGCGGGTGGCTCTGGCTCGGGTGGCTCCCGTGCCTCGGGTGGCTCGGGGCGGCTGGGTGCGCGGGGGACGAGCCCACGGCCACGTCGGACGCGACCGCGTGCGAGGGCGCCGGCGATCCCGCGGTCGAGGTCGGCGAGGGCGGTCAGCTCGGGTTCACCGGCTGGGCCGACGGCGACACCGTCGCGATCGAGGACGACGGCACCGGGCGGTATGGGTTCTACGCCGACCTGTGGACCACCGGGCTCGACACCACCGGCAGCGTGTCGACGTTCCTGCGGTTCACCATCGGGGACGACCCGGCCACCACCGACGTCGGCGCCACGCTGACCCTGGTGTGCACCGACGACGGCCACGGCTGGTACGGGGTGTTCGCCCCGCTCGACGACGGTCTGCAGGACGCCGCCGCCGTCGCCGCGCTCGACGGGCTCGCGCTCGGGCTGTCGGCCTCGCTGACCGACCAGGGCGGGGAGACCGGCTCGGTCGCGCGCACGCTCACGCTCGCCGCTCCGTAGTCCGCCGTGCGGCCCGCGGGCGTCGGTGACGGCGTCCGTCCCGGGTGTCGAACCGACCGGCGCGTTCGGCCCGTACACCGTGGTCGGCCCGCTCGGGCACGGCGGGATGGGGACCGTCGTCCGCGCGGTCCACCGGGTCACCGGGGTCGAGGTCGCGCTGAAGACGGTCCGGGTGCGGTCGCCGGGCGCGCTGCGGGCGCTCGACCGCGAGATCGCCGGGCTCCGGCGGATCCGCCACCCGGGGATCGTCGCGATCGTCGACGCCGGCCACCGCGACGGCGTCCCGTGGGTCGCGATGGAGCGGGTCGACGGCGAGCCGCTGCGGCTCCACCTCGAGCGGTGGTCGACCGGATCCGGGGGCGCGGCCCCCACGCTGTCGCTCGACGACGCCGACGGGCCGGTGTCGCCGCTCCCGGAGGCGAGCCCGGTCGGTCCGGTTCAGCTCCAGCGCGGGCTCGACACGTTCCGCTGGCTGTGCGAGCCGCTCGGGTGGCTGCACGGCGAGGGGTGGATCCACGGGGACCTCAAGCCGGACAACGTGGTGATGCGGCCGAACGGGCAGCCGGTGCTGGTGGACCTCGGGCTGGTCCGACCGATCGGCGACGCGTTCGGCCGCGACGCGCTGGACGTCCACCGCCCCGTCGGGACCCCGGAGTACCTCGCGCCCGAGCAGTGCCGCGGCGAGCTGCTCGCGACCGGGCGGCCGCCGTTCGTCGGCACCCCCGCCGAGGTGACCCGCGGGCACCGGGAGGGCCGCGCCCCGCCGCCGAGCGATGCGGCCGCGGTCCCGCCCGGGTTCGACGCGCTGGTCGCGGCCCTGCTGGCGAAGGACCCGCGCGATCGACCGGGGTACGCCGCCGATGTCGCGCAGTCGCTCGCCGGCCTCGGCGCCGTCGCCCCCGCCCCGCCGCCCTCGCGGGTGTACCTGTACCGGACGCCGTTCGTCGGGCAGG
>JBEBJW010000587.1:0-5242 GCA_040079715.1 Myxococcota bacterium
CCGAGTCGTCCCAGCGAGCCGGGACGGCGGCCCGAAGACTCGCGTCAGGAGCGCGTGAACGCTCCCTGAAGGGAGCATTCCCGAGCGCTCCTGGCTAGGGGCTCGGACGGTGCGGGACCACCGGTTCGAGCTCCTCGAGCCGCAGGACCTTCGGCTGCGCGTCGTCGCACGGGACCGTGGCCAGGAGCTTGCCGTCCTGGTTGACGTTGACCCCGGCGCCGTGATCGAGCTCGCTGCCGTAGGTGTCCTGGTCCCACACGACGTACTCGACCCCGGCGTTCACGAACGACAGGAGCAGGCCCTCGCTCCGCGCGTAGGTCTGCTTCGCCCAGCCGAACTTCGCGACCGAGCCCGCCTTGTCCGCCGGGAACACCAGCTCCGGGGCGCCGGGGGCCCCGAACCGGTACTGGAGCCACGGCGACAGGCCGCCGACCGACCCGCACACCGCCAGCTCCTTGTGGTTGGCGGTGGCGCAGGCGAAGAACGCGGTCTCGCCGGGCCCGCACGGACCGCCGGTCGCAGCCGGCCCCGCGGCAGGGGCAGGGACAGGGACCGCGGCGGGCGCCGGAGCCGGAGCCGGAGCCGGAGCCGGGGGCGCCGCCAGACACGAGCCGAACCACAGCAGCATGGGCGGAGCCTATCGGATCTCGACCCCGGTCGCCCGCGGCTCCTCCTCGTCGACCTGCTGGTGCAGCGCGGGCCGGCGTCGGTGGATCAGCAGGCCGCTCGCCGAGGTCTCGGTCGACGTGATCGCCAGCGGGTACCGCTCCCCGGACGCGGCCGGCGCCGGGGCCGAGCCGGTCGCGACGATCACCCGGTCGCGCCCCTGGGCCTTGGCCTGGTACAGCGCGGCGTCGGCGAGGCGGAGCATGGCGTCGAGGGCCTCGGCGCGGGTCGAGTCCGTCACGCCGAAGCTGGCGGTGAACCGCGGGTGGTCGCCGCCGTGGGCCTCGGCGAGCGCGGTCCGGAGCCGCTCGAGCACCGCGACCGCGCCGTCGGCGGTCAGCCGCGGGAACACCAGCACGAACTCTTCTCCGCCGTGGCGGGCGGCGATGTCGTCGGCCCGGATCACCTGCTTGACCACCTGCGCGAACGTGCGGAGCGCGCGGTCACCCGCCTCGTGCCCGTGGGTGTCGTTGAGCTGCTTGAACTTGTCGAGGTCCGCGACCGCGACCGCGAACGGAGTCCGGGTCGACAGGAGCTGCCGGACCTCGTTCTCGAGCGTCCGCCGGTTGATCAGCCCGGTCAGCCCGTCGGTGGTCGCCTGGAGCTGGGTCTTCTGGAACGCGCGGACGGTGCCGATCCGCGCGCCGGCCTGGGTCGCGAGGGTGGTGAGCTGGGCGACCTGCTCGGCGCCGAGCGGCTGGCCGACCGGCCCGGTCGCGTGGAGGACCCCGAGCGCGCGCCCCATGAACGTGACCGGGACGCACACCGCCGAGCACGGCCCGGACGCCCGACCCCGCAGGCGGGCGCACGCGTTCAGCGCCTCGCTGTCCGAGAACACGACCGGGTTGCCGCGCCGGACCGCCACGCACCCGAACGGGGACTGGACCGGACACCCGGCGGAGCCGCCGGCGGGGCTGACCGCGGTCCGCTGGAGGTGGGCCCGGCTCGAGTCCGACAGCAGCAGCTCCATCGGCGCGATCGGCGCCACGTCGACCATCGCGCGGCGGACCACGTCGAGCGCCTGCTCCTCTTCGTCCGCCATCTCGAGCGCTTCGACCAGCTTGCCGCGGAACCCGTCGCGGTGGGCCTCCGACTCGAGCCGCCGGACGAACCCCGTCAGGCTGTCGGCCATCTCGTCGAACGCGCCGGCGAGCGACGCGATCTCGTCGGTGCCGGAGATCCGGACCCGCGCCCCGAGATCCCCGGCGACCACCCGGCGGGCGACCGCCGCGAGCTCCGCGAGATCCGCGACGATCGACCGGGCGAGCAGGTGGGTCAGGGCCATCAGCGCGACGAACGCGACCCCGCCGCCGAACAGGATCCGCCGCAGCGCGTCGTCGCGGCTCGCGACCGCGGTGGCGCCGAGCGCGTCGACCCGGGCCGACACCGCGGCGATCACCTCGTCGTTCGCGGCCTCGGCCTCGCGGAACGCCGCCTCGAACCCGGCGAGCGACCCCGCCGCGACCGTCGGGTCCCGGACCGCCTCGTCCGCGACCCGCTCGGCGTGGGCGATGTACCGCTCGAGCTCCGGCCGGACCTCGTCGAACCGGGCGCGGGTGCCGGGGTCGAGGTCGAGGCGCTCGATCGCGACCAGGTCGGCGCGGAACGCGGACCCGTCGCGGGCGGTGTCGGCCGCGATCGCCTCCCGCGAAGCCGCGTCGGCGTCCTCGCGAGTCGCGAGCACCGCGCGGTACACGTCGCCGCGGAGCGCGTCGTGCATCATGTCGGCGTGGAGGAACACCGCCCGGGCGTCGTGGATCGACCGCGCCGACGTCTCGGCCCGGGTGAGCCGATCGTAGCCGATCCACGCCGACACGCTGACCGCGACGGTGACGAGCTCGGCCACGACCGCGATCGCGAACAGCTTGCGGCGGACGGTGAACCAACGGAGGGGGGAAGGGGTCATGCCCGACTGTCGGCTGGACCCGACAGGACTTTACAGTCGCGTTCTCGGGACCGAGTATCCAAATTCTATCGGTTTGCTGCCCCGGTTCTCATAGACGAGAAATCGACGGTGCACCTGGGTGGTACCGGCGCCCGTGCTGCGGATGTGTCGGACCGCACACGTCGACCTCAGCGCGTCCCCTCTCACCGCGTCCATCTGGCGCCCGGTCCGCGCCGGGTCCCGATCCACACCACGTGCCGGTGCCCGCCGCGGGACCCGCGGGACCGGACCGGCAGCTCCTCGACCCCGAACCCCGCCCGCCGGAGGCGCCGGGTGAACGCCGCGTCCGGCGCGGCGGACCACACGCCGAGCACCCCGCCCGGGGCGAGCGCGGCGAACGCGGCGTCGAGGCCGGCCGCCGAGTACAGCCAATCGTTCGACGCCCGGGTCAGCCCGGTGGGACCGTTGTCCACGTCGAGCAGGATCGCGTCCCACGGGGCGGGCGGGGCGCGGACCAGCTCCGCCACGTCGCCCGCGTGGACCCCGGTCCGCGGATCCGCCACCGGGTGACCGGCCTTGGTCCCCGCCGGTCCGCGGTTCCACCGGACCACCGCCGGGACCAGCTCGGCGACCACCACCGCGCCCTCCGGCCCGAGCCGGCGGAGGGCGGCCGCGAGGGTGAACCCCATCCCGAGCCCGCCGATCAGCACCCGTGCAGCCGGCCGATCCGCGAGCCGGTCGAACGCGAGGTCGGCGAGGGCGTCCTCCGAGCCGTGCTGGCGGTCGCTCATCAGCTCCCGCCCGTCGACCCAGATCAGGTACTCGGCGCCCCGCCGCATCAGCGACATCACGCTGCTCGTGCCGGGGACGTCGTCCCGGTCCACGAGCTCGCACGGCGAGACCATCGGCGATCCTGCGCCCTACACCGGCGGCGGGGGCGGCGGCAGGCGGGCGGCGATCTCCGCCACGTCCTGCACCTTCTTCCACCCGGACCAGCCGGTCTGCCACACGTGGTGGGCCGCGCCGGGGTTCGTCTGGACCGCGGCGACGATCTCGTCGAGCGACTTCACGCCCTGGCCGCCCGGGCCGTTGTAGTGGAACGACGCGCCGGCGGACCCGCCGACCGGCGGCGGCTCGGCCCCGACCTGCGACGCGAGCTCGGGGACCTCGCGCCACGCCTTCCACGCGGCGAACCCGGGCTTCCACACGAGGTGGCTGCCGGAGCGATCCGCCTTGATCCGCGCGATCACGTCGGCCTGCGACAGGGTGGCCTGGCCGCTCGGGCCGTTGTAGTGCCAGCTCTCGGCCTGCGGGACCGGCGGGGGCACCGGCGGCGGACCGCCCTGCATCCCGGTCTGGGGGTTGAACTGGCCGCTCGACTGGTTCGCCTGCGCGAGCTGCGCGCCGACCTGGTTGCCGACGCCGAACCCGACGCCCATGCTCGCGCCGAGCCCGCCGATCCCGGGGTTCTTCGCGGCGATCTCGATCGCGTCCGCTGCCTTGAGCTTGGTGTACGCGTCGAGGTTGCCGAGCACGCCCATCTTGGTGCGGGTGTCGAGCGCCTTCTCGACCTCTTCGGGCAGCGAGATGCTCTGGATCGTGAAGTCGGTCAGGGTGATCCCGTACGACTCCGCGAACGCCGGATTGAGCTGGTCGCGCAGCTTGTCACCGAGGTCCTGGTAGCTCGAGGCGAGGTCGAGCACGGCGAGCTTCGACTGGCCGACCACCTGGCCGAACGAGCTGACGAGCTTCTTCTTGAGCTGGCCGTTGATCTCGTCGGTGGTGAACAGGCCGTCGGTGCCGACGAGCTGGCGGAGGAACGTGGCCGGGTCGGTGATCCGGTAGCTGAACACGCCGTACGCGCGGACCCGCACCGGCCCGAACTCCGCGTCGCGCATCATGATCGGGGTGGCCGTGCCCCAGCCGTTCTCGGTGAACTGGCGGGTGGAGACGAAGTACACGTCTCCCTTGTACGGCTCCTCCATCTTGTACACGATCGACTGGAAGAACCGCATGATCGGCGCGTTCTTCGTGTCGAGCTTGTATGTGCCGGGGCCGAACACCTCGGACAGCCGGCCCTCGGCGACGAACACGCAGGCCTGGCCCTCGCGGACCACGACCTTGGAGTTGTCGGTGATCGCCTGGTTGAAGGTGGGGTACCGATAGACGAGCGTGGTCTTCGAGTCGTCGGTCCAGTCGATGACCTCGAGGAACTGCGCGCCCGCGTGCTGCTTCAGCATGTCCCACAGACCCATGCCCGACCTCCCCGTGTTCCGCGATCGGCCGGCCCCGCGTGGACCGGCCCGGGAAGACAAGGTACTCCCCGCTCCCTGCCTACGCATCCCCGAGACATACGATTGCATTCCGAGCGCATGGCGTCGTGGGTCGAGTCGTGGTCGAGCCGCGCGTGGAGCGGCGCGACGGCGGTGGCGGTCGGCGCGCCCCTGCTCGCCACCCTGGTGACGACCGGGATCGTCGACGCGGTCCTGGTCGCGGCCGCGCTCGGGGCGGCGATCGCCGCCGGGTGGGTCGTGTCGGTCCGACGGTCGCTCGACGCGCTGCCGGTCGAGCTCGCCCCCCAGGCCGCGGTCGGTCCGGTCGACGGGGTGCGGACGGTGCGGGTGCGGTTCCGGCTCGGGCGCGGCCGGACGATGGCGGACGTCGCGGTGCGGGTGGTGTTCGCCCCGGCGG
>JBEBJW010000588.1:0-5235 GCA_040079715.1 Myxococcota bacterium
GTGGCGGGCGCGGCCGAGGGTGCCCCCAGCGACGGTGCCGCGGCCGACGGGGCGGGTCCCGGCGTGAACGGCGTGGACGGCGCGGCCCGGCTCGACCGCGTTGCGGGCCGCTGCTTCGGGATCCGGAGCGCGGTCGGCGGCTCGTCGGTGCCAGGCCGGTCGTCGGTGCCAGCCCGGTCGTCGGTGCCCGCGCGGTCGGCCGCGTCGGCGATCGCCTGGGCCGCCATCGCCGCCAGCTCCGGCGGCGGCAGGGTGACCTCGGCCGACTCGTCCGCGGCGTCGGCCATCCCGAGCCGGGCGAGGAGCGGGAGCTGATCGCGGTCGATCACCTCCGTCGCCACCTCGACCTTCGCGAACCGGGGATCGTCGCGGACCTCCTCCGACGGCGGATCGTCCATCGCGAACGAGTCCTGCGCCATGTCGTGCTCGTAGCCGCCGCCCGCGCGGCCGCGCTCGACCACCTCGATCACGTCCGGCGCTTCGGGCGGGTCTCGCGGCTCATCGCGGCGGAACCGCACCCCTGGCGCGTCGTCGTGCGGCACCACCGTGACCTGCGCGTCGGGCGCGCCCGGGCGGGACTCCCCCGTGGTCGCGCCTGTCGAAGAGGCCGCGCGGCCGATCAGGCTCCGGCGACGGGGTGCGACAGCCATGTGTCGACCATTGTGACACGTCCGGCGGAAACATGCGACGCGGAGGGTCCGACATGCCGGTATACTGCGCGCGTGCGTCGGTCGATCCCCGCTGCGCTGGTGTTCGCGGGCTGCCCGTACCTGTGGGGCCCGCCCGCGTTCGTGGATCGCGGCGCCGACACCGGTGAACCGAGCGCCGACGCCGACGCCGACGCCGACAGCGACGCGGACGCCGACAGCGACGCCGACAGCGACGCCGACAGCGACGCCGATTCGGACACGGACAGCGACACCGACGCCGACGCCGACAGCGACACCGACGCCGACGGGGATCCCGACCCCGAGCCGGTGATCGCCGAGCTGACCGCCACCGTCGCGTTCGACCGGATCGAGCTCCGGTTCACCGTGACCGACGCCGACGCGGACCTCGACGCGGGCACGGTGGCGGTGTTCGAGGACGGCGTCGCGCTCGGGCCGTTCGCGCTGGCGGACCTCGACGGGTGGGACGGCGCGGTCGGCACCAAGGTGCTGATCGAGGCGCCGACCTGCACCGGGTACGCCCACGACTTCGAGGTCGTCGTGACCGACGCGGCCGGGCACCCGAGCGATCCGGCGCTCGCCGGGGTCGAGCTCGCGGCGATCACCGTGCCGGAGGGCAGCGAGCCGCGGGCGCTCGGGACCCTCGACGTGCCGACGGTGCTGTGCTCCGACTCGGACGACAAGCACGACGACGACGTGTGGGGGTTCGCGCTGTCGACCTCGGACATCTACACGGTGTGGATCGACCACCCGGCGGGCCTGGATCGCGACGTGGACGTGCTCGACGCCGGCGGAGCCCCGCTCGCCCAGTCCGCCGACGGGACGGTCCCCGACTCGATCGGCTACGCGTTCGCCGCGGGCACGCCGTACCAGCTCCGGATCGACCCGGACGGGAACGGCGGCGGCTCCGACTACCTGGTGGTGATCTCCCGATGAGCGTCTGGTGGCTGGTGACCGTCGCGTTCGCGCAGGACCCGCTCGCCGAGAAGCAGCGGCTCGAGGACGAGCTGGTGAAGCTCGCGCAGCGCAACACCTGGACCGGGGTCGATCGGACGTACCGGCGCCTGATCGAGCTCGACGTGGCGCTGAGCCCGGAGGACCACTACCTCGCCGCCCGCGCCGCGTTCGCTGCGGGGCAGACCGGCGTGGGGTGGTTCCGGCTGCGCCGGGCGCTCGCGACGCCCGAGCCGTCGGATCCGGTCCAGGTGGAGGCCCGCCTGTCGGCCGAGCGCGAGAGCGCCGCGCTGGCGGACCGGTTCGGCCTGGTGTCGATCTACGTCGGCCAGGGGGCGGTGCCCGTGCTGTACCGCGAGGCGATGCCGTTCTCCCAGCAGGAGCGGGACGCGATCGTCGCCGCCCAGAAGGCGGTGAGCGCGGGGCACGGGTTCCGCGGGTACCTCCCGGTCGGCAGCTACGCGCTCGACACGGTCCGGTTCGAGGTGGTGGCGAACGACGACTGGCTGGTGGTGACGGCCGGCGTCCGGTAGCCGGCGCTACCGGCGGCGCTTCGGGGCCGGCGGCGGCGGCGGCGGCAGGGCCGCGCACACCTGGTCCACCCGGCCGGCGATCGCCGACCACCCGGCGTCCGACGCGCAGAACACGTCGAGCGCCGGCTTCAGCGTCCGGTACACCTCGCCCTTCCCCGCGAGCAGCGCGGTCGCCCCGGGCGCGTCGAACCCGGCCGGCGCCCGGCCGAGCCGCTCACCCCACTCGGCCCCGAGCGACTCCGGGTCGTTCGCCCGGACCCACGCGGTCGCGCCGGACGCCGCCCCGGCGCAGTCCGCCGGCTGGGCCGCGATCGCCGCCACCAGCACCTGCGACAGCTCGCCGACCGCCGCCATCCACCCGGACTCGGTGAGGAGCTTCAGGCTGACGACCGCGCACCCGTCGCCGTCGTCGCCGTCTTCGGACTCGCGCGGACAGCGATCGGCCGCGTCCAGCACCCCGTCGCGATCGTCGTCCGGGTCCGGGCAGCCGTCGGCGTCTTCGAACCGGTCGGCGTCCTCGGGGTCGGTCGGGCACTTGTCGGCCTCGTCGAGCAGGCCGTCACCGTCCGAGTCGTCCGGCTCCGGACACCCGTCGGCGTCGTCGTGGCCGTCCGCGTCCTCGGCCTCCTCCGGACACTGGTCGGTCTTGGTCGGGACCCCGTCGTGGTCCTTGTCGCCGGCGTGCGCGACCCCGAGCGCCATCCACACGATCACTCGAACACCTCCCCGTTCTTGACCACGAACGCGATCTTCGTCGACGCGTGCAGATCCGCCAGCGGATCCGCGTCGAGCACCACGAGGTCCGCGAGCTTGCCGACCGTGACCGACCCGAGCTCGCGGTCGAGCCCGAGGTACCGCGCCCCCTCGATCGTCGCCGCCCGGAGCGCGTCCTGCGCCGACATCGCCCCCGGGCCCCCGAGCGCCCACAGCTCCCAGTGGACCCCGAGCCCCTGGAGCTCGCCGTGGGCCCCGAGCGTCACGTGGACCCCGTCCGCCTGGAGCCGCGCGTCGTCGATCGCGGTGCTGCGGAACCGCCAGTCCTCGTCCTGCGCCATCAGCTCGTGCCGCCACTGGTCGGCCTCGAGCCACCGGGTGGGCGTGTGCCGGCGGAGCCGCGGGTCGTCGACCGGGTTCTCGTGCTGCTCGAACCAGTGCTTGCCGGACAGGCCACCGTACGCGACCTGGAGCGTCGGGGTGTGGAACGTGCCGAGCCCGTCGCCGGACCCGCCGCGCGACCCGGCGAACAGCCCGCGGACGTCGGCGTACAGCGGGGTCTCGGGCAGCGCGTGCTCGATCGCCTGGTACCCGTCGACCACCATCCCGAGGTCCATGAACAGGTCCCCGCCGCCCTCCGGGACGCACGACACGCCCTCGGCCCGGCAGGCGACCGCGTACCACTGACGCCGGTCCCGCTGGGACTGCTGGTACACCTTGACCGTCCGCGCGCCGACCGCCTCGAGCCGCCGGACGTGGGCCACTGCCGCCGCAGGGTTCGGCGTGTCCGCCGCGAACGTCGCGAGCGCTCCGTACAGGATCGACCCGGTCGACCAGACCCGCGGGCCGTCCTCGAGCCCGGCCTCGACCCGCTCCGACTGGGTGAACACGAGGTCGGTGTTCGCCGACGGGTCGTGGACGGTGGTGACGCCGAAGTCGAGCGCGGTCTGGTACCGCCACTCCTGCTCCGGCAGGATGTCCGACGCGGTGAAGTGCAGGTGGGCGTGCACGTCGACGAACCCGGGGATCACCGTCTTGCCGGTCACGTCGATCACCCGGGCCCCCGGCCGCGTCGCCCCCGGGCCGATCTCGACGATCCGGTCCCGGTCGATCACCACGTTCACCCCGTCCAGCACCTGATCGGTGTCCATCGGGATCACCCGGGCGTTCGCCAGCACCACCACGCCCGTCGGCCGCTCCCGCGGGACCTCGACCGCGATCGGCAGCGACACGACCCGCGGATCCGGCGCCAGCGGATCCTCGCGATCCGCGTCGTCGTCGTCGTCGTCTTCGTCGTCGTCGTCGGACGCGTCGTCCCACAGCCCGTCGACCGGGATCTGCTCGATCGTGTCGCCCTGGACCCAGGTGACCGCCTTGCCGTCCGGGCTGAACCCGAGCCAGTCGCCGACGATGTGGGTCACCTGGTGGATCGGCAGCGCGTCGACGTCGAGGTCCCGCGCGTACCGGGGCAGGGCGGTGACGTACAGCTGGTGGCCGCGGCGGAACGCGACCCGCTGGAAGTCCGGCGACACCACGACCTCCTCGGCCGAGCCGAGCGTCAGGTGGTCGCGGGCGTCGGTGCCGTCGAGCGCCATCGACCGGAGCACCGCGATCTGCGGCTTGCGCGGCGCGTCGTCGCGGAACTCGAACCACCAGACCCGGCCGTCGTGGAGCGCGAGCTTGGTCTTGCGGGCCCCGTCCTGGCCGTCGATCGCGGCCACCGGCGTCACGGTCCAGCCCTTGGACTCGCGGGGCTGGCCCTTCGCCCGCTGGAGCAGCGTCACCTCGTACCACGGCTCGTTCGCGAGGTCGTCCTTCGCGAGGCCCCCGCCCGCACCGCGCAGGACCGCGATCGACCCGCCGTCTTCGCTCCACGCCGGGTTGGTGAGCTGCCCGTGGACCGGCAGCGTCTCGGTCTTGCCGTTCGGACCGGTCACGTTCAGCGCGCCGCCGGTCTCGTCGTCCCACGAGGTCCACGCGAGCCACTTGCCGTCCGGGCTCCACGCGGGGGCGTACCCGGTCCCGTCGCCGATCCGCGTCACCGCCCCGTCCGGGGCCCGCACGTACAGGGACCCGAGGGCCGAGAACGCCCAGCTCCCGCGGCTCGACAGGGTCGGCCACCGGATCACCTTCGCGTGGACCGTGTCCGGGATCGCGATCGGCGACCGGCGCACGTCGTGCATCGTCCACGCCCCGGTGGCCCGGAACGGGATCTCGGTCCGCGCGCTGGTCTCGGCGTCGATCCGCCACAGCTTGCCGGCGGCCCACGTCACGAGGTCCCCGTCGTCGGTGAACGCCATCCGGGGGTAGGTGCCGTGGAGCGCGAACGCCTCGAGCTCGTCCGGCGACAGCCAGTCCGCCACCAC
>JBEBJW010000589.1:0-5227 GCA_040079715.1 Myxococcota bacterium
GGAGAGGGCCGGGGTGAGGGGGGCCGCTCCAGCGGCAGCGAGTCGCCCGCGCACCCTGTCGTCCACGGCTCCCGCTGGATGAGCGCGGGACCTCAGCCGGCGGTGGGCCGATCGTCGGCGAGGGTCAGCCCGAGCTCGGCGAGCACGTCGCGGACCTCGACGAGCGACTTCCGGCCGAAGTTCTTGTAGTGGAGCAGGTCTTCCCCGGTCTCCGCGACCAGCTCCCGGAGGGTCCGAATTCGCGCCTCGGCCAGCGCCCTCGCCGTTCGGTCCGACAACCTGAGGTCCTGGACCTTCCCATCGAGCGCATTCGGACTCTCCATCCACACCTCCCTGACTACGAGTCGATCCTGTAACCGGTTCGGCCCTCGGGTGCGCCGGATGTCCGCCACGACCCCGTGCGGGCCGGCCTCGCCGGGGTGCGTCGGCACGCCTTCCCGCATCCATGGGACGCAGGGCCCGGTGGATCGGTCCGCGACCGCGCGACGCCTCACGTCGGGTGGATCGGGCGATCCGGACTCCGGAGACGGTCTCCCGTCGGGTGGATCGGTCCGCTCCCGCCACCGCGCGACGCTCCACGTCGGGTGGATCGGGCGATCCGGACTCCGGAGACGGTCTCCCACCGGGTGGATCGGTCCGCTCGTCACGCGATGTCACACCGGACACCACATTCGGGACGGATCCGTGCGATCCGGTGACGGCACCCAGCCGGAGATCCCATAGATTTCACCCAGAGCGCAAGACGCTCGGTCGGGAACCATGGTGGTCCCCGCACCTTTCGTACCCTGGAGGGCCTCGATGGCGATTGCTTCCACCCGTCCGGTCAACCACGCCGAGCGCGACGCGTGCATCGCTGCGGTCGCCCCGTTCTTCGCGGCGGCGACCCTCGACCCGGTGGTCCGGGTCACCCTGGATCGGGTGTTCCACCCGGCGTACCGGGCGTACACCGACGCGCGGGCGACGGCGGACGCCGCGACGGGTGACGCGACCGAGGCGAGCTCGGCGCTCGCCGCCGCGACCGACGCGTTCGAGTCGGCGTTCCTCCGGTGGTCGCGATCGGTGCGCGACGCGGACGGTCGGGTCCAGGTGGCGGCGCTGGCGAGGCTGCTCGGTGGGGTTCGGCCGTCCGACGCGATCAAGCATGGCCCCCGCGAGGTGGTGACCCGGGTCGGGCGGATGCTGACCCGGCTGGACGAGGTGCCGGAGCTCGCGGGGGATCCCGCGCTGCTCGACGCGGTCCGGACGTCGCTCGCGGTCCTCGCCCCGGCGGTCGACGCCCACGAGGCGGCGGTCCGGGCGCGGATCGCGGCGAACAAGGCGCTCCCGAGCGCGGCGACGGCGTTCGACCGGGCGTGGGGGAGCCTGGTGCGGGCGGCGGCGAGCGTCGAGGTCGATCCGCTCGGGGCGGTGATCCCGACGTTCCATCGCGCGAAGCCGGCCACGGCACCGGCGGCGTGCGCCCCGGCCGAGCTGCCGGTCCGGTTGACCGAAGCGGCCTGACCGGAGCGCCCTGACCCGAGACCGCAGCGGGTGGCGGCGGGACCGGGTGCCAGGGGGATCCGCCGATGGTCGCGCGGATCCCTCTCCCCGACCCGCTACCGCAGCGCCCTGACTACGGCGGCACCGCCGCCCAGCACCAAGGTCGCGCCGAGCGCCGCGACCTTCACCGCCCCGGAGGTGCCGGGTCCGAACTGGCCGAGGCCGTCGGTGGTCGCGACCAGTCCGAACACCCCGACCACCAGACATGCCACCCCGGCCAACCCGGACGCGATCCCGAGCCACACGACGGAGCTGCGTCGGCCGGACCACTCGAGCACGAGCCGCTCGGCCTGTCGGACCGACAGGCCGTTCGAGACGAGCGCGTCCACGACCACCTCCGGCGGGGTCCCCGCCTGCAGGGTCCGCCTGAGGCGCTCCAACGTGGGGTCGTTCGTGGGCGTCACCGCCCCTCCTGCGACGGAGCGGGTGACCAACCGGCGCTCGCGGCCGTCGGACCGTCCTGGGACCGGCCCGGGTCGGCCGAGGCCCGGGCCGACCCGAGCGCGATGGCGCGTCCCTCGAGCGTCGCGAGCAGCGCGCGACTGGGCCGGGCGGCTCCCAGGTCCACCGCCCGGGAAGCCATCCGGATCGCCTCGGCCACGTCCCCGCGTTGCTCGTGGTACACGGCCAGGTTGTGGAGCGCGCGGCGCTGGACCCGCAGGTCACCGGGCACCTCCACGAGCTCGGTCCACACCCCGGCGGCGCCCTGCCAGTCGGGGTGGCGCCCGTGGACTATCTTCGCAGCCGCGACCAGCGACGGGTCACCCTCGTCGTACACCACCCGCTCCACCTTCATCGTCGGGCCCTTCACGCGGCCGAGCTGAACGCGCGCGACGGCCTCGGGCACGTCGATCGACCTCAGCGCGTCGAGATCGACCCGCTCCCGCGCCTGCTCCTCCGTCGCCCCCACGGCCTCGCGCCGGCGGCTCACCGCCTCGTCGACCTCGTACAGCTCGACCCCGTCGCACGAGGTGAGCGTCCAGTGGACGGACGCCGCGATCGTCCAGCTCCCCGCCACCGCGGGGTGCCGCTGCTCGACGCTCAGATCGAGCGACTGCGCGGTCTCGTTCGCCGCCCCGCTCACCCAAGCCAGGCCGCTCGAGTCCCGTCCCACGGCGGTCCCCGCCTCGACCCGGTCGTGGTCGGCGCTCACGCTGAGCTGTCGCGCGGTGACCAACGTGTCATGGGCCTCCCACCGCTCGTCCAGCGCGAGCCGATCGAGGGTCAGCACCGCGACCGCGCCGCCGGCACAGGACGCCGTGCGGTCCACGACGTACCGGCCGCCTTGGGTGAGGAACGCGAGCGCGTCGAGCGTGGCGCCGGACGACCCGGACTCGACCGCGTCGACCACCCCGATCGACCCGAACGGGACGCCGAGCCCGCCGCCGATCGACACGTCCACCCACACGCGCCCCGCCCCGTTGGCCTCGGCGGCCGGGGAGAGCCAAGGGCCGATCGCCAGGGTGACCCCGACCCACGCGGCACCGGTACGCCGGCGCCGGCCCGCCGTCACGTCTCGGAGCCGCCCGGAGCGGGGGTGCGCCCGCTCGACCCAGCTGCGTCGCGTCGTCCGAATCATGCGTTCCTCCAACGGCGCCCACCGTAGCCGGGCCACGGCTCGAACCCGATACACAGTTCTGTGAAGGGGCGGCGGGAGGCTACGCTACGGCAGGCCCTTGACGTACGCACCGCTGAACAGCAGCATCACACCGAACCCCAAGGTCCGCATCGGCCTGTGACCCCAGGCGTGGCTCTCGTCGAGCATGCCGTAGATCCCGAACGCCACGCACAGCAGCCCCACCGCCACGACCGCTGCCCCGACCAGCGCCGCGCCGACGCCGCTCCGGCTGCACAGGTCGCGCACCACCTGCTCCGCGGTCTCGATCGGGACGCCGTTCGACACGAGCATCTCGACCACCTCCTGCGGGGGGGAGCCCGCGCGGAGGTCCTGCCGCGCGTACTCGACCAGGGTGCGACCGTCGGTCGTCAGGTTCATCGCCGCCTCCATCGAGGCCCACGGTAGCCGGACGGACGGTCGAGGCCCATTCACAGTTCTGTGAACGGGACCCCGCCCGCGCTCGGCGGGAGGTCAACCGGCGTCGACGAACCGACCCAACGCGTCGAGCAGCTGCCGGGTCCCCTCCTCCCGCTCGCCCGGGACCTCGAGCCCGTCGAGGAACACCCCCTGCTCGGTGTACCGCAGCGCCGTCCCTGCGCCGTTCGGCCGGAACTCGACCGTCGCGAGCGACACCGACATCCGGGCGTCGCCGAGGTACAGATCGTAGGTCATCACGATCCGCTCGTTCGGCACGATGTCGTGGTACCGCGCGTCGAACGTGTGGATGGGCTGCCCGGGCGGCCCTCCCCGGCTGATCTCGCGCCCGCCGACGCGGAACTCGGACCGGAACGCGCCGGTTCCCCACTCGGGCGGGCCGCCGAACCACTTCGGCTTGAGCGCCGGATCGGCGAACGCGGCGAACACCCGCGCCGGGGAGGCGCGGTAGACCCGATCGATCACGAACGTGGTCGGGACGGCGGTGCGGACGTTCATGGCTCACCTTCCTGGTCGAGGTCGTCGAGGTCGTCGAGCAGGGCGCCGAGCCGGTCGAACCGAGCCTCCCACCCCGCGCGGTGCGCGGCGAACCACTGCTCGGCCGTCGCGAACACCGCCGGCTCGAGCCGACAGGTCCGGACCCGCCCGACCTTCGCCGTCGCCACGAGCCCGCTGTCTTCGAGGACCTTCAGGTGCTGCATCACCCCGGGGAGCGACATCGCCAGCGGCGCGGCGAGCTCACTGACCGACGCGGGCCCCCGGGCCAGCCGCGCCACCATCTGCCGGCGCGACGGGTCTGCCAGCGCGTGGAACACCAGGTCGAGCGGGTCTGGTTGGTTAAGCATACGCTTCACTATCTGCCGCGACTCGGATCGTCCAGGTGTTCCTGGCCGACCAGGGCGATACGGGGGCGCGGGAGGCGGGATGGACGACGGGTTCGTGGTGAACGACGCGGTGAAGGCGATCCGGGCCCTGACCGACGAGCTCGGGTGGACCAGCACCGTCCGCGCCGAGGACGACATCACCCTCGTGATCTGCCCCCTCGGCGGGGACGACGCGTTCGCCGGCGCGCTGTTCCTGCTCGACCGCGACGCCCACCGCACCACGCTCCGGCTCACCTACCGCGCGAGCGGCACCCCCGAGCTCCGCCCCGCGATCCTCGAGGCGCTCGGCCGGATGAACGCCGACCTGCTCGTCGGGTGCTTCGAGCTCGACGAGGCCGGCGAGATCAAGTTCCGCGACACCTTGCTGTCCGATGGCACCCCATCCGACGGGCTGCTCGCCGCGTTCGTCGCCAGCGCGCTCGAGGTCGCGACCGACTACGCGTCGGTGTTCCCGGAGGTCGTCGCCGGGCGCGATCCCGCCGAGGCGGTCGAGGCGTGCGAGCTGCCGGACTGACCGACGTCCGACCTGGCCTCCCGTGGGTCGGAGGCCGGGTGTAGGACCCGTGAAGGGTGTGGCAGCCGCCGGTTCCTCGTAGTTTCCGAGTGCGCAAGCAACTCGGAGGTCCGATGACGAGCCGACGTTCGTTCCTGACCGGCCTGACCGCGGGGGTGGGTCTCGCCGCCGTCTCCCGGTCCGCGGCCGGCTCGGTGTGCACCAACGCCGCCCTGGCCCCCCTCCCCGACCACGTAC
>JBEBJW010000590.1:0-5226 GCA_040079715.1 Myxococcota bacterium
GGCTACGTCCCCACCGTGGTCGACGACGGCACCCGCGGTCAGCCGTGCGAGTGCTGCCCGGTCGACCTGCAGGTCTACCCGGACGGCGACACGGTGATGGTGTTCCGCAACAACATCGACAACGTGCGCGAGATCTACCTGCTCGACGCGCCGACCGGCGGGCCGTTCACCCAGACCGCCAAGGTGTCCGACACCCGGTGGGAGATCAGCGGCTGTCCGTTCGACGGGCCGGTGCTCGGGCGGACCGAGGACACGCTCGTCGCCACCTGGGTCGACGGGACGCTCGGCGACAACTACGCGTTCTTCGCCCACAGCCCCGACCGAGGCCACACCTGGAGCCCGTCGGCGCAGGTGTTCCCGGCGAACGACAACAGCATGACCTGGCCGACGGCCACCGCGGCCGAGGACGGCTCGATCTGGCTGTCGATCGAGGAGATCTGGCACCGGACCCTGCTCGCCCACAGCGTGGACGGCGGCGCCACCTGGGCCGAGGTCGAGGATCCCGGCGAGCCGCTGTTCGTGGGCGAGCTCGGCGCCGGAGACGGGCGGGTGGGGCTGGTCGGCATCACCGAGGACGGCGAACTGCACTACCGGGAGGATTTCGCGGAAATTCCGTGAAGATCCCCTGGCCGGTTTCGTCTCGGTGTGTCAACTTTTCGCTCGGAGGGACCCGCAGGATGTGGTTGCTCGTTTCCGCCTGTTCGCTCCCCCCGAATTCACCGGTCTCATCAGCCGAGGTGTCGTCCGCTCGGGTCCGGGAGCCGCACCTCGAGGTCACCACGATCGAGTCGGGAGGCTCCACCGGGATCCGCCTGGCGTTCGGCGCCCCGGGCGCTCGCGTCCGGGTGTACGCCGGTGACGCGGTCGGCGCGGGCCCGTGCCCGGCGCTGCTCCAGGGGGGCTGCTTCGGCGTGACGAACCCCGCGAAGGTCGCCGAGGGGGTCGTCGAGGCCGACGGCACCGCCGGGTTCCGCGTGACCTCCCCGTCGGTGGTCGGGATGGACGTGGCGCTCCAGGCGGTGGTCGAGGGCGCGCCGTCGTCGCTGTCGAACGTGGTGCCGCGGACGGTGATCGCGTCGGCGGGCGGCGGCGGTCCGCTCGGCAGCAACGTGCTGATCGTGCTGTTCGACGACGTGGGGACGGACAAGCTCGGCCTGTACGGCAGCCCGAACCCCACGCCCACGCCCACCCTCGACAACCTCGCGGCCGAGGGCGTGGTGTTCGACACGGCGTACTCCCGCCCGGTGTGCGTCCCGGGCCGCGCCGCGCTCCAGACCGGGCGGTTCGGCCGCCGGACCGGCGTGGGGCTCAACTGGACCGAGGCGGATCCGTGGGAGCTCGGGCTCGAGCAGCTCACCCTCGCCGAGATGGTCCGGCTGAGCCCGTACTACGAGTACGACACGGCGCTGGTCGGCAAGTGGCACCTCGGGTCGTTCGCGGCGCAGCACGCCTACGGCCACCCGGGCCTCCAGGGCTACCGGTACTACGCGGGGACGTTCGCGAACCTGTCGCGCCCCCAGGCGAACGGCCTGCTGTCGTACTTCGACTGGGAGAAGGTGCTGTCCGACGGCTCCACCGTCCGGACCCAGACCTACGCGACCACCGACACGATCGACGACGCGATCGGTCGGATCGCGGCGATGCCCGAGCCGTGGCTGCTGGTGGTCGCGCTGAACGCGGCGCACGAGCCGTTCGAGTCCCCGCCGGCGGCGCTGATGCCCACCGCTCCGAACCCGGGGCCGGGCGAGCTCGCGCGCGAGATGGTGGCGGCGGCGGACACCGAGCTCGGGCGGCTGTTCGGCGCGATGACCGCCGGCCAGCGGAACCGGACCACGGTGATCGTGACGTCCGACAACGGGTCGCACGAGGCCGAGGTCCAGCCGCCGATCATCCCCGATCGCGCCAAGGGCACGCTGTTCGACGGCGGCGTCCGGGTGCCGCTGATCGTGTCCGGCGCCGGGGTCCACGCGCCCGGGACGCGCTCGGCCGCGATGGTCGACCTGGTCGACGTGTTCCCCACGGTGGCCGAGCTCGCGGGCGTCGATCTGGGCACGATCACCGCCACCCTCGACGGGGGGGCGCCCCTCGCCCTCGATGGCGTGTCCCTCGTCCCGTACCTGTCGGATCCCACGCTGCCGTCGGTCCGACCGTACCTGTACTCGGAGCTGTTCTCGCCGATCGGCCCCGGCCCGTACACCGAGGTCGACCGGGCGACGATCCGCGACGAGCGGTACAAGCTGATCGTCGACCGGCTGATCGGGCTCGAGATGTTCTTCGAGTACGTCCCCGGCGCGGACGACGAGGGGCCGAACCTGCTGCCGTGCGGACTGACGCCGGAGCAGGACGCGGCCTACCAGCGGCTGCGGGGGTCGCTCGCCGACGAGACGGCGGCCCTCGTGTACGACGCGGACCCGGTCCCGCCGCCGGCCAATGGGTTCCCCGGGTTCCCGCTCGATCGCGACACCGGAGCCGTGTCGTGTTCGCCGGACACTGGCCCGTGAGTCAGGTCGCCGTGAGGATGCGCCGCGAGTGGGGGTCCTCCCCATGGGGCCGGTGAAGCTCCCGATCGTCCAGATCGACGCGTTCGCCGATCGGGTGTTCGAGGGCAACCCGGCCGCGGTGGTCGTGCTGCCCGACTGGCTCCCCGACCCGGTGCTCGGCGCGATCGCCGCCGAGAACAACCTGTCCGAGACGGCGTTCCTGGTGGCGGCGGGCGGACGGTGGCGGCTGCGGTGGTTCACGCCGACGGTCGAGGTCGAGCTGTGCGGCCACGCGACCCTCGCCGCCGGTGCCGTCGTGCTGGCGGACGGCGGGGACGAGGCCCGGTTCGACACCGCGTCGGGGGAGCTCGTCGTCCGCCGCGACGGCGACGACCTGGCGTTGTCGCTCCCGTCCCTCCGGCCGCGACCGGCGTCCGCGGTCCCGGCCGGGCTCGAGGACGCGCTCGGGGCGGCGCCGACGGCGTGGTGGTCGGTGAAGGCCGTCCACCGCGCGACCTACTGGCTCGCGACGTTCCCGTCGGCGGCGGCGATCGTGGGCCTGGCGCCGGACACCCGACGCCTCGGACGAGACCTCCGGTCGAACGTGATCTGCACCGCGCCCGGCGATGCCGGCACCGGGTTCGACTTCGTGTCGCGGTTCTTCGCGCCCGGCTCGGGGGTCGACGAGGATCCGGTCACGGGCTCGGCCCACGCCACGCTGGCCCCGTTCTGGGCCGAGCGGCTGGCGTCACCGGCCGGTTCCACGTTGATCGGCCGGCAGCTGTCGCGTCGCGGTGGGACGGTCCGCTGTCGGCTCGAGGGCGCGGGTGCGGCGGAGCGGGTGTGGCTCGCCGGGCGGTGCGCGCGGTACCTCGAGGGGACGATCACCGTCCCGGCGTGAGGGCGGACGACCTCGCACGGTCGCGAGCCGCCGGGCGCCCGGTCGCGTGCTGCGATCGGCGGGGTCGACCTCGGGTCCGGTCTCAGGCCGCCTTGCGCTGCTTGAGGGCGACCACCAGCTTCTGCATCACGTCCTTCGCGTCGCCGAACAGCATCTTCGTGTGGTCGTGGACGAACAGGGGATTGTCGACGCCGGCGTACCCCGCGCTCATCCCGCGCTTGACCACCACGCAGGTCTTCGCGTCCCACGCGCGGAGCACCGGCATCCCGTAGATCGGGCTCGACGCGTCGGTCAGCGCGCCCGGGTTCACGATGTCGTTCGCGCCGATCACGATCGACACGTCGGTCGCGGGGAAGTCGTGGTTGATCTCGTCCATCTCGAGCACGATGTCGTACGGGACGCCGGCCTCGGCGAGCAGCACGTTCATGTGCCCCGGCAGCCGCCCGGCCACCGGGTGGATCGCGAACCGGACGTTGACCCCGGCGGCCCGCAGCACCGACGCGAACTCGTGCACCGCGTGCTGGGCCTGGGCGACCGCCATCCCGTACCCCGGGACCACGATCACCGACTTCGCGTCGGCCAGGAGCTCGACCATCCCGTCGAGGTCGATCGGGCGGACCTCGCCCTCGATCGCCGCGCCGCCGCCGGCGGGCTTCGCGCCGCTGTCGGTGCCGAACCCGCCGAACACGACGTTCCAGATCGAGCGGTTCATCGCCTTGCACATGATGTAGGACAGGATGGCACCCGAGCTGCCGACCAGCGCTCCGGTGACGATCAGCAGATCGTTCTCGAGCATGAACCCGGCCGCCGCCGCGGTCCAGCCCGAGTAGCTGTTCAGCAGCGACACCACGACCGGCATGTCCGCCCCGCCGATCGCGATCACCAGGTGCGCGCCCATCAGGCAGGTGATCACGATCATCACCAGCAGCCACACCATGCCACCGGGGGCGGTGTCGAGGCTGAACGGCACGACCAGCGCGAGGGTCGACAGGGCGCCGATCGCGTTCAGCGCGTGCCGACCGGGCAGCAGCGTCGGCCTGCCCGACAGCCGGCCGGACAGCTTGGCCCACGCGACGATCGAGCCGGTGAACGTGATCGCGCCGATCCCCACGTCGAGGAACACCTCCACGTCGTGGACCACGAGCTCGGCGCCGGACAGCACCTCGCCCGGATCGAGCGCCGTCGACACGCCGACCAGCACCGCGGCCAGCCCGACGAAGCTGTGGAGCAACGCCACCAGCTCCGGCATCGACGTCATCGCGACCCGCGCCGCGAGGGTGGCGCCGATCACGCCGCCGACGAGCACGCTGACCCCGATGATCCCGTACCCGCCGCCGCCGATCCGCTCGTGGAGGAGGGTGGCCGCGGCGGCGATCGCCATCCCGACGATCCCGTACCAGTTACCGCGGCGGGCGGTGGCCTGGTTGGCGAGCCCCCCGAGCGACAGGATGAACAGGACGGCGGCCGCGAGATACGCGACGGTGAGCAGATTCTCCATCGGTCACTTCCGGAACATCTGCAGCATCCGCTGCGTGACGAGGAACCCGCCGAACACGTTGATCGCGGCGAGCAGGATGGCGGCGCCGCCGAGCAGGGCCGCGGCGTCGAACCGTCCGGAGCCCGCCTGGAGCATGCCACCGACGAGGATGATGCCGCTGATCGCGTTCGTGACGCTCATCAGCGGCGTGTGGAGCGCGGGGGTGACGTTCCAGATGACCTGCCACCCGATCAGGATCGACAGCACGAACACGGTGAAGTGCTGGATGAACTCGGCCGGCGCGTACTCGCCCATCGCCATCGCGACGACCGCGACGCCGATCCCGAGCAGCCCGACGGTGCCGCCGC
>JBEBJW010000591.1:0-5220 GCA_040079715.1 Myxococcota bacterium
GCCACGCCCACCCCCGCGCCGACCAGCAGCAGCACGAGCCCGCCGGGGATCGACCACCGCGGCTCGTCGATCCACCGGGCCGCCAGCACGCCGAGCGCGGCGCACCCGACCACGTTCAGCACCATCACCGCCGAATACCACGACACCCCGGCCGGCCCGAGCGCGGCGCGGAGCTGGGCGGCGGTCGCGGTGAAGTACGCCTCGTACACGAGGTTGTACCCGCCGAGGATCACGGTCATCCACACGAACGGGATCACCGTCGACGCAGACCCCGCCTTCGGGGTGGCCGCGACCGGCGCGCCGCCGGGCAGTCGGGCGGCGAACGCGGCGGCGCCGAACGACGCGGCGGCGTCGAGGGCGAGCAGCACCGGGACGTGCCCGCCGAGCGCGGCGCCGAGGGAGAAGCTCACCACCAGGCCGAGGTTCGCGGTCGACCGCTGCCAGGCGAGCGCCGCCCGCTGCTCCTCGAGTGGGACCATCGCTGCCAGCATCAGCCGGGTGGCGCCGGGGACCATCCCCGTGCCGATCTGAGCGATCGCCGCGCCGACGCACAGCAGCTCGACCGACCGCGGGACCAGCATCCCGAGGACCCCGAGCCCCGCGAGCCCGAGCGAGCACACGAGGGTGACGCGCAGCCCGAACCGATCCGCCACCACCCCCGACGCCAGGTTCCCGACGATCCCCGCGCTCTTCACCACCCCCATCGCGACCGCCGCGGCCGCGATCGACGCCTCCCGGTCGACCAGCAGCGCCGGCAGCAGGGACAGCGCGATGCTCGCCATCCGGTGGACGAACGTCACCACCAGCAGCGGCGCGGCGCGCCAGAACGCGGGTCCGGGGGTCACGGGATCGGGTTAACGCGGGACGATGACCGCGCCCGACGCGATCGTGTTCCGCACCGCCGTCCCCCAGCTCGACGGCCCGACCGAGCTCGACCAGCTCGGGGCGCTGTTCCGCGCCGTCGGGTTCCAACGGAACACCGCGCCCGACTACCTCCGCCAGCTGGTCGACGGCTCGCGGTGGGTGGTGTCCGCGTGGCACGAGGCGCGATTGGTCGGGTTCGCCCGCGCGATCGCCGACGGCGTCGCCAACGCGTACATCACGACCGTCGCGGTCGACCCGGCCTACCAGCGCCGCGGGATCGGGCGCGGGCTGATCGAGCGGCTGGTCGCCGATCGCCCGACCGTCAAGTTCGTGCTGCACACGTCCGACGCGGGCGAGCGGCTGTACCGCTCGCTCGGGTTCGTCGACGCCCCGCGGATGCTGGTCCGCGACCGCACCGCCTGATGCTAGGGACGACCACCCGGGTACCAGTCGCGGATCCGGACGTCGACGCCGGGACCGACCAGGGTCGCGACCTGCGACAGATCCGACTCGCCGTAGTGGTACGGGTACAGGATCTTCGGGTGGAACGCCGCCACGCACGCCGCCGCCTCCTCGGGGGGCATCGTGTACGGGAGGTTCATCGGGACGAACGCGACGTCGATCGCGGTCAGCGCCTTCATCTCCGGGGTGCACTCGGTGTCACCGGCGACGTAGATCCGCTGCCCCGCGAGCTCGATCACGTAGCCGTTGCCGCGACCCTTGTCGTGGAACAGCTTGCCGGCCTCGGGACCGCGCACCAGGTTGTACATCGGCACCGCGGTGACCTTCGCCCCCGCGACGTCCTTCGTCTCGCCGTTCGCGATCGTCACCGACAGCTTGGCCTTGTCCGCGACCGCCTGCGGGCCGACCACCACCGTCGCGTCGGTCGACACGGCGGCGATCGCGTCCGGATCCAGGTGATCGAAGTGGAGGTCGGTGATCAGCACCACGTCGGCCTTCCGGTCGCCGAGCGGCGCCTTGGACCACGGGTCGACGATCCACGTCTTGCCGCCGGCGCTGAACGCGACCGTCGCGTGGTACAGCGGTTGGATCGTCACCTCGCCCACCACGTCCGGAGCGGCGGGGGCCGCGGTGTTCGGCGCGGGGGTCGGCTCGCCGTCCGCGGGAGCGGGCGCAGGTGCAGCGGCGGCCGGCGGCGGCTCGGCGGCCGGCTCGGGAGCTTCCGGCGGCTTCGTACCTCCGCACCCGACCGCGACCACCCACAGGAACCTCGACATGGCGCCTCCTGCCGCGCCACGTATCCCGGACGCCGGCCCGGCCTCCGTCACCGACCGGCCCTCACCGGTCCGGGTCGGCCTCGGACGCCGCCACCGCGAGGGCGGCCACCGACCCCCACACCACGAGCCCGCAGCAGTCGACCGTCAGCAGGGCGCCGGCGACGCACCCGAACCCGACCACCACCGCCAGGCGGGCAGCCGACCCGAGCAGCCGCCCGTCTCCGCCGAGGCCTCGGACGGCGGCGAGGCCGATGAACACCGCGGCGAAGCCGCTCACCCCGACCTGGAGCGCGGTCACGCCGTACCGGACCCACGCGAGGGGCGACACGGGCTGCTCGCTGCCCAGCTCAAGCCACAGGACCGACACCTCGGAGGTGGCGACCACGAGGTCCACGCCCAGCGTGACCACGAAGAACGCGAGCAACCACCGAGCCCTCATCCACCCCCCGACCGCGGACCCGGCCGCCGGCGCTCGCGCCTCGTGCGCCGGGCAGCACCCCGAGCCGCGCGGGCTCGGGAACCGAGACGGACAGCCTCGCGGAGCCCTGGAGGATCCAGCCGTGATCGATCACGTACAGGTGGAGGATCACCACATCCGACCAGGGTCGGCACGGTGCGGATCGGGTCGAGGAGGTCACACACGATGGCGGTGGTCACCAGCGTGCCGGCGAGGGCGAGTTCGACCTCGAGGGTCGCGTCGGATGGGGCACCGGGCTCGGACACGGCGCCATGCTATCTCAGTTCGCCGCGGGCGCGACCTCGGGCAGGGCCCGCGTCCTCGCCGAGGCCCACCGGTACGCCGAACCCGGCGCGATCCGATCGATCAGCGGCACCACCGGCGACAGCACCACCAGCGACCAGATCAGCCCGTTCGACCGGAACCACCAGAAGTGCACCACGTACGCCCCGAACGCGACCAGCGCCGCGAACAGGATCCGACCGGCCCGGGAGTCCGGCGTGGTCTTCGGGTCCGAGATCATGAAGAACGAGAACAGCAACAGCGCACCCGACTGCATCCGATGCAGCGGGATCGACATCGGTTCCCCGAGGTGCCAGCTCCGCCACAGCAACGCGCCGCCGTAGAACGCGAGGAACGCCCAGGTCACGTCGCTCCGCGCGGCCCGCTGGACCACGGTGGTGCCCGCGCAGGCGAAGAACAGCGCCGCCAGCGCCGCGTTCCCCCACTGGCCGGGCGAGACCCACGCCGAGCCGGTCAGCACCACCGACAGCGCGATCCCGAAGTTCGCCGGGTTGTACACGTGCTTCGATCCGACGCGGATCACGTACTTGCTCCCGATCGCGAGCACCGCGGCGAGCGCCGCCACCGGCAGGTCGTTGGTCCGGAGGAGCAGGCACAGCGACAGCGACGTGATCAGCGACGAGCGCGGGTCGAACGGGCGCCCGATCGACCGGTCGCCGAGCCACTGGACCAACTGGCAGGTCACGAGGATCACCGCCGCGTTCGCCGGGTGGACCTCGAACTCGAGCCCGAACAGCCCGTACCCGAGCAGGGTCGCCAGAGTGGCGATCTGGAAATACCGCGGGTCCATCGTCGGCTCCGGTCAGCGGGTGGGGACGAACGTGCGGATGTCGGACGACGACCAGCCGGTCAGCCGGGCGAGGTTCGCGACCTCGTCGGCGCGGCGCTCCAGCAGCTCGAGCTCGTACCGACGGCCCTCGGCGCACCGGGTGTCGCCGGTGAACGCGTGGTTCACGACGTACCGGACCTGCCACGGCTCGGCGTCGGCGGTCTCCTGGAACACGAGGTCCTCCGGGAAGTGTGCCCGGTCGTACCGGACGTGCAGCCGGGTCACGAACCCGCCCTCGACCCCGCCGTGGTAGTCGGTCGCCCAGCTCGCCCCGAGGGCCTGCAGCTCCGCCCCCGACAGCTGCTCACCCGAGCACGGATCGCACTGGACCGAGATCGGCCACGCGTACTCGAGGTACACCGCACTCATCGCGTCCCGCGCGACCTTCCGATCGAACGTCGCGGTGTAGAACGTGGCGAAGTTGCCACCGTCCGCGATGTACTCGGGGACGTTGAGATCGGTCGGCATCCGGGCGGTCCGGTAGTTCGTCGTCTCGACCCGCCCGCCCTTCGTCAGCGCGAACACCAGCAGGTCCTGCGCCCCGTCGGCGTTGACCGTGCCCAGCCGGATCGGCAACATGAACTTCGGCGAGTCGTACGCGACCCGCAGCGGCCGGGGCCACTTCACCCCGAGCTCCTTCTGGGCCGACAGATCGATCTTCGCCAGGAAGAAGTGCATGTTCTGGCGGATGTACGACTGGAGCACCGACGACGCCCCGTCCGGGATCCGGTACCCCTCCTTCGCGAGCCACTGCTCGAGCCCTGCCCCGTCGCGGGCCTGGATCACCACGATGTCGTACTCCTCGAGCGAGTACGCCTGCTCGACCGTGACCCCGTAGTCCTCGTCCCGGGCTGCGCTCCCCGCCGCCATCTCCATCGGGGCCGCCGCCATCGGGGCCATTCGAGCGCCGAACCCGCGGGCGGACTTCATCGGCTCGGGGCACGGATCCGGGTCCCAGTACTCGGCCAGGCGGGGGATCGTGTACTGGTCGAGCTTGTCGATCATCGCGCGGTCGCCGATCTTCACCATGTCCGGCGTGATCTCCTGCGGGACCGGGACCACCAGCCCGAACGCCTCGGGATCGCCCTGGTAGTCGTTCGCCATCGTGAGCACGGTGTGGTCGCCGTCGCGGACCAGCACCACCTTGCTGCTGTGGTTGAACAGGCTCCCGGGCTCCTGCGCCACGTAGAACCCACAGAACGCATACGCCATCGGCGCGCACGCCGCCGCCGCCAGCACCGCCGGGAACGGGTTTCGCATGTCCGTACGACCTCCGCGGGGCGAACGGGCGCGCGGCGAATCGCTTACAACGCTCGGATGGCGACCAGCATCTGTCCGTTGTGCGAAGCGATGTGCGGGATCGTGGTCCAGACCGACGGCGCCCGGATCACCTCGGTCCGCGGCGACCCGGACGATCCCCTGTCGAAGGGGGCGATCTGCCCCAAGGCCGCCGCGCTGATCGATCTCCACGACGATCCGGACCGCCTGCGTCACCCGGTGAAGCGCACCGCGACCGGGTGGGAGAAGGT
>JBEBJW010000592.1:0-5217 GCA_040079715.1 Myxococcota bacterium
CCATGGAATCGACCCTGCCCGCCGCGCGGATCACCGCCCCCGACCCGGTCGTCGACCCCCTCACCGGCCGCCACCGGACCGAGTCGGTCGTCGGGTACCTGTTGATGATCGCGGCGCTCACCGCGGCCCTGCCCGCGGTCGGCGTGGTCGGGATGCTGTTCTGGAAGGGGTTCCCGGCGCTGTCGTGGGAGTTCCTGACCGCGATGCCGATCCACGGGATGACCGCGGGTGGCATCTACCCGTGCATCGTCGGCACGGTGTGGCTGGTCGGGGTGTCGCTGATGTTCAGCGTCCCGATCGGGATCCTCGCCGGGGTGTACCTCGCCGAGTACGCCGGAAACAGCCGGGTCGCCCGAGTGGTCGAGCTCGCGATCGTGAACCTCGCAGCGGTCCCGTCGATCGTCCACGCCCTGTTCGGGCTCGGGATGTTCGTGCTGTTCCTGCACCTCGGGACCAGCATCCTCGCCGCCGGCGCCACCCTGTCGGTGATGACGATGCCGGTGATCATCACCGCCACCCGGTCGGCGATGCAGGGCGTGCCCCACCCGTTCCGGGTCGCGTGCTGGAACCTCGGCGCCACCCGGTGGCAGACCATCCGGCACGTGGTGCTACCGAACGCGCTCCCGGGCATCCTCACCGGGGTGATCCTCGAGGTCAGCCGGGCCGCCGGGGAGACCGCGCCGATCCTGTTCACCGGAGCCGCGTTCTACCTGCCGATCCTCCCGCGCGGATTCGGCTCGCAGACGATGGCCCTGTCGACCCACGTGTACGCCCTGTCGACCCAGATCCCGAACGCGTCCGAGCAGCTGAAGTTCGGGACCGCGCTGGTCCTGCTCCTGGTGGTGCTCGCGTTCAACTCGGTGTCGATCGCGTTCCGGGTGTACCTCCGCCGCAACCGGAGGTGGTGATGACCGCCCCCTCCTCGGCCACCCACCTGTCAATCCGGGATCTACGGGCCCGGTACGGCGCGGTCGAGGTCCTGCACGGCCTCGACCTCGACATCCCGCGCAACGGGATCTTCGGGATCATCGGCCCGGCGGGGAGCGCGAAGAGCACGCTCCTCACGTGCCTCAACCGGGCGATCGAGTTCCTGCCCGGCGCCTCGTGGTCGGGGACGGTCGAGCTCGACGGCGTCCGGATCGAGGGGCTCGAGGGCAGCGACCTGCGCCGGCGGGTGGCGACCGTGCTGCCGCTCCCGGTCGGCCTGCCGATGTCGATCTACGACAACGTGGCGTTCGCGCCGCGCCTGGTCGGCGTCCGGAACCGGGCCGAGCTGGACGAGATCGTCGAGCGGTGCCTGACCCAGTCCGCGCTGTGGGACGAGGTCAAGGACCGGCTGAAGGAGCTCGGCACCCGGCTGTCCGGCGGCCAGCAGCAGCGGCTGACCCTCGCCCGGGCCCTGTCGACCGATCCCGAGGTGCTGTGCCTCGACGAGTTCTCGATCGCGATCGACCCGGTCACCACGATGCGGATCGAGTCGATCCTGACCGAGCTGTCGGCTCAGTTGACCATCGTGATGGTGACCAACCTGCTGCAGCAAGCGCGGCGGATCGCGACCCGGACCGCGTTCGTGCTGAACGGCGCCCTGGTCGAGGAGGGCCCGACCGACGACCTGTTCGACCGGTCGCGCGACCCGCGGACCCACGACTACGTGACCGGGAAGTTCGGATGACCGCCACCGGCTCGGACCTGATCGTCGGACGAGACCTGTCCCTGTGGTACGGCACGTTCCAGGCGATGAATTCGGTGACGTTCCAGGTCGCGCACGGTGAGATCGTGTCGCTGATCGGGCCGTCCGGCTGCGGCAAGTCGACCCTCCTCCGGTGCCTGAACCGGATGAACGATCTGCCGTACGTCAAGATCACCGGTGAGCTCCGGGTCGCCGGCTACGATCTGCAGTCCCCCGAGACCGACGTGCTCGCGCTGCGCCGGGACGTGGGGATGGTGTTCCAGCGGCCGAACCCGCTGCCGCTGTCGATCCGGGAGAACGTCCTGTTCGGCGTGCGGCTCCACGCCCGGTCGACCCCGAAGGCCACCCGCGAGCAGCTCCTGCACGACGCGCTCGACGACGTGGGGCTGTGGGATCAGGTCAAGGACCAGCTGGATCACCCGGCGGAGAGCCTGTCGCTCGAGGCCCGCCAGAAGCTGTGCATCGCCCGCTTGCTCCCGCTCAAGCCGCGGGTGCTGCTGATGGACGAGCCGTGCTCGGCGCTCGATCCGGACGGGATCGGCGCGATCGAGGAGCTGATGGACCGGCTGCGCGGCCGGTACACCCAGGTGGTGGTGACCCACAACATGCAGCAGGCCCGCCGGGTCGGCGACCGCTGCATCTTCATGCTGATGGGGGAGCTCGTCGAAGAGGGCCCCACCCACCAGCTGTTCACCACCCCGAAGGACGAGCGGACCGCTCGGTACATCGAGGGCCGCTACGGCTGACGTTCTCTCACCTTCCTCGGAGGTCTGCCATGAACCGTTCGATCCTCACCGCCGCGTTGCTCGCGGCCTGCAGCGGCGGCGCGCCCGCCACCGATGCCCCCGCCGATCCGAAGGCCGTCGAGAAGGCCGGCGAGCCCGTGATCCTCCAGGACAAGGGCTCGGACACGATGGTCAACCTGATGCAGCGGATGTCCGAGGAGTACACCAAGGTCAAGCCGTCCGTGGTCGTCGCGGTGACCGGCGGCGGCTCGGGGACCGGGATCAAGTCGCTGATCGACAAGACCACCGATCTGGCGAACTCGAGCCGGAAGATGAAGCCGGAGGAGATCGAGAAGGCCAAGTCCAACGGCGTCGATCCGGTCGAGACGGTCGTCGCGTTCGACGGCCTCGCGATCTACGTCAACAAGGACAACCCGCTCCAGCAGATCAGCTTCGAAGAGCTGAAGTGCATCTTCGACGCGACCGGGACCTGCAACGCCTGGAAGGATCTCGGCGTGACGATGGACTGCGGCGGCGAAGACAAGATCATCAAGGTCGGCCGCCAGAACAACAGCGGCACCTACGAGTACTTCCGCGAGGAGATCCTCGGCAAGGAAGGCAAGTTCACCAACACGATGGACCAGTCCGGCACCCAGCAGGTCGTCGACGTGATCGGCACCAGCAAGTGCGCGATCGGGTACGGCGGGATGGGCTACCACACCGAGACGGCGCGGTTCGTGTGCCTGTCGAAGGCCAAGGGCGAGCCGTGCAAGGAGCCGTCGGTCGAGTCGGTCAAGGCCGGTGAGTACGCGTTCGGGCGCCCGCTGCAGGTGTACACGAACGGCGCGCCCGCGGGCGAGATCAAGGCGTTCATCGACTGGATCTTGGCTCCGGAAGGCCAGAAGGTCGTGCTCGACGCCGGCTACGTGCCGCTGAAGTGACGCCGTGACCACCCACGCTGCGACCCCCCACGCGGTCCGCCCCCGCCGGACGCTGTCCCGGTTCACCCGGATCTCCGAGCTCGTGATCGAGACGGCGATCCGGGGCGCCGGGATGTCGGCCATCGTGTTCGTCGGCCTGATCTTCGCGTTCATCGCGAAGGAGGGCCTGTGGTTCCTCGTGACCCACGCGATCGGGATGTTCTCGTCGACCGACTGGAGCCCGACCCACGAGCCGCCGACGTTCGGGATCCTCGCGCTGGTGGCCGGGAGCCTGTGGGTGGTCGGGCTGTCGCTGATGATCTCGGTCCCGCTCGGGCTCGCCGCGACGATCTACCTGTCGGAGTTCGCCTCGGTGCGGGTCCGGGAGGTGCTGAAGGTGATCATCGAGCTGCTGGCCGCGATCCCGAGCGTGGTGTGGGGGTTCGTCGGGGTGATGATCGTCAACCCGATCCTCCAGAAGATGGGCGCGCAGGTCGGGTTGAACGGCCTGAACGGCGCGATCCTGCTCGGGATGATGTCCCTGCCGCTGATCGTGTCGCTCGCCGAGGACGCGCTCCGGAACGTGCCGGACTCGTACCGGCAGGCGGCGGTCGCGATGGGCGCGACGAAGTGGGAGGTCGTGTGGCGCGTGCTCCTGCCGGCGGCGCGGCCGGGGCTGCTGGTCGCGGTGCTGCTCGGGGTCGGGCGGTGCGTCGGGGAGACGATGGCGGTGCTGATGGCCACCGGCCACTCGATCAACATCCCGACCTCGCTGTACGACCCGGTCCGCACCCTGACCGCGACGATCGCGGCCGAGCTCGGGGAGGCGGTGCGCGGGGGCGAGCACTACCAGGCCCTGTTCGCGCTCGGGCTGCTGCTGTTCGGGGTCACGTTCACGGTGAACCTCACCGCCGACGTGCTGATCCGCGACCGGCGGCGGTGAGCCGCGCGGCGGTGACACCCGGGTGTCACATCCGATTCGTTTCCGTCACCTGTTCGTCACTTCCGTGTTAGACTGGGGAGGTGCCCGTGGCACGCAAGGATGATCCGATGGTCCACACGCCCCACCTCGATCTCGCGTACGAGCGAGAGCTGCACGCGATCTCCAACCTCGTGTCGACGATGGCCGACGCCGCCCAGGCGATGGTCGGCGACGCCGTGCGCGCGTTGCTGACGCACGACCTCGAGCTCGGCAGCCAGATCGCCGGCCGCGACGAGCACCTCGACGGCCTCGAGACGCGGTGCGACGACGCGTGCATCCAGCTGATGGCCCGCCGCGCCCCGGTCGGGCGAGACCTCCGGTTCGTCACCGGGGTGCTGAAGCTGGTGGCCGACCTCGAGCGGATCGGCGACCTCGCGGTGAACGTGGTGAAGCGCGATCGGGAGATCGAGAAGCTCCGCCCGCTGCCGACCGAGGTGGTCGATCTCGCGAACAGCGTGATCGCCGAGCTGGCGTTGGCCCTGACCGCGCTGAAGACCCGCGACGCCACGCTCGCCCGCCGCCTGCGGTCCGAAGACCACGCCACCGACGCCCGGAACCGCGCTGCGTTCGATCGCCTGCTCCAGGTGTGCGAAGACAGCGGCAAGTTCAACGAGGTGCTCGCGGTGACGAACGTGTGTCGGCACCTCGAGCGGATCGGCGACCACGCGGTCAACGTCGCCGAGATGGTCGTGTACATGGTCGAGGGCAAGGTGATGCGGCACAACCCGGACGTGTGAGCGCGCCCGGCAGATTGCAGCCGTTGCCGAGCGCTCGGCGCCTGGTGTAAGATTCGGGGATTGGAGGGCCGGTGTCCACCCCCGTTCGGTTCCTGGCGTGGCTCGCCGTCGGCTGTGGCGCCACCGCCGTCCCCGCCGAGACCTCCCCGACGCGCCCGACGTC
>JBEBJW010000593.1:0-5215 GCA_040079715.1 Myxococcota bacterium
GCTCCGCCGCCACCGCGACGAAGATCTCCAGCCACCGGAACCGGTCCACCCTCACCGCCCGCAACAATCTCTTGCCCGCCGGCGCCATTCTCGCCACCGCTCGGGGTGGGTATGAGATGGGAGCGCTGGGGCCACCGCCGCCGGCCGCAATTGTCCCGCAGCCCGGGCCCACTCCCACGGCAAATTTCCCTGACTCCGGTCATCGGTTGGAGGCCGATCAGCTCCGCCGGAAATTTCCGTGTGAGCCTCCGGGCCCGGTCCGCTCAAATCCACGGGAGATCGAGATGGCACTTCGTTCGTACGACTTCGCGTTGTCGGGACACGCCCACCGGGTCCGGTTGTTCGCGTCGGTGCTCGGGCTCCCGCTCGAGCTCGTGCCGGTGGACCTCGGGGCGCGTGCCCACAAGACCCCGGAGTACCTCGCGATGAACCCGCTCGGGCAGGTCCCCGTGCTGGTCGACGGGGACCTCACCCTGTCCGACAGCAACGCGATCCTGGTGTACCTCGCGCTGCGATACGATCCGAGCGGCCGGTGGTATCCGCGAGACCCGGCAGCGGCGGCCAGGATCCAGCGGTGGTTGTCGGTCGCGGCGGGCGAGCTCAACGCGGGTCCTGCGGCCGCGCGTCGGGCGGCGGTGTTCAAGGCGCCGATCGACCCCGAGCCGCTCCGGGCGGCGGCCCACCGGCTGCTGGCGGTGATCGAGGCCCAGCTCGGCTCCACCCCGTACCTCGCGGGCGACGGGCCCACGATCGCCGACCTGGCGATCTACACCTACACCGCGCACGCGCCGGAGGGCGGGGTGTCGCTCGACGGGTACCCGGCGATCCGAGCGTGGCTCGGCCGGATCGAGGCCCTGCCGGGGTTCGTTCCGATGCCGCGGGCGGGCTGAGTGGGCGACGCGTCGCCGTTCCACCCGGGCGAGCGCGCGGTGCAGGCGCGGGCGGGGGTCCGGGAGGCCGCCGAGCGGCTCGGGCGCGCGATGTTCCGCGACGCGATGCCGGACCCACACCGTGAGCTGTTCGAGAAGCTGCGGTGGCTCGTCCTCGGCGGCGCCGACGCGGACGGCCAGGTCTGGGCGAGCGTCGTGACCGGCGCGCCGGGGTTCGTCGCGACGCCCGATCCGCGGACCCTGGTGATCGACGGGGCGCTGTCCGGCGACGATCCGCTGCGCGGCGGGATCGCGGTCGGGTCTGCGCTCGGGGTGCTCGGGATCGAGCTCGAGACCCGCCGCCGGAACCGCGCGAACGGCCTCGTGACCCGGATCGACCTCGGGGGCCCGGGTCGCGGGTTCGCGATCGGGGTCCGGCAGAGCTTCGGGAACTGCCCGCGGTACATCCACACCCGCGCGGTGACGGCCTCGACCGAGCCGCCCGGGGCGGTCACCGTCGAGGGCGCGCGCCTGTCCGACGGGGCCGCCGACCAGCTCCGTCGGGCCGACACCCTGTTCGTCGCGACGGTGTCGGCGGATCCGACCGGCGCGGACCCGTTCGAGGGGGCCGACGTGTCGCACCGCGGCGGGCGGCCCGGGTTCGTGCGGGTCGCGTACGACGGCGACGGGACCACGGTCTCCCTCCCCGACTTCCCCGGGAACAACGCGTTCGACACGCTCGGCAACCTGGCGGTGGACCCGCGGGCCGGCGTCGCGGTGCTCGACCCGGCGACCGGAGATCTGCTCCAGCTGACCGGCGTCGCCGACGTGGAGTGGCGATCGGACGCCGTCCCCGGCGTCGACCGGGTGCTCCGGTTCCGCCCGACCGGTGGGCGGTGGCGTCGGTCCGCGGTCCCGCTCCGGTGGACCGGCGGGGAGGCGTCGCCGCACAGCGGCAAGATGGGGGATTGGCCACGGGATACGACCGGTGGATGAACTCGCGCACCATCGCGTCCCGCACCGTCGTGTCCCGCTCCGCGGCCCTCGCCTGCACCGTCGCCGGCCCCCCACCGGCAGCGAGCGCCGGCGTCGTCGTGATCCTCCACGCTGGCGTCGCCGATCGCCGTGGGTACCGCGCGCTGATCGACGACCTCGCGCCACACCGCGCGGTGGTGGCGTACGATCGCCGCGGGTTCGGTGACACCGTCGCCGAGCCCGAGCCGCACTCGGACCTCGACGATCTGACCGCGGTGCTCGACGCGATCGGCGCGCCTCGGGCGTCGCTGATCGGGAACTCTCGCGGAGGGGCCCTGGCGATCGACTTCGCCCTCGCCCACCCGGGCCGGGTCGAGCGCCTGATCACGATCGGGACCGCCGTGAGCGGCAACCCCGGCGCGGACCCGATCGACCCGACCGAGGCCGCGCTCGACCAGGCCTTGGCCGCCCTCGAAGGGCAGATCGACGCGCAGAACGCGCTCGAGGCCGAGATCTGGCTCGACGGGATCCACCCCGCCCCGACCCCGCGGGTCACCGGCGCCGCGCGCGACCTGTTCCTGGCGATGAACCGTCGGGCCCTCACCGCTCCGGATCCCGGGCCCCGCGCCGCGCCGCCGCCGGCCTGGACTCGCCTCGCCGAGCTCCGGGTCCCGACGACGGTGGTCGTGGGGGCGTTCGACCTGCCGTCCGTGCGCGCCGGCAGCCGGCACGTCGCCGGGACCGTCCCGGGCGCTTCGCTGGTCGTGCTGCCCGACACCGCGCACCTCCCGTCGCTGGACGCGCCGGAACGGCTGATCCCGGTGGTGCGGCAGGCGCTCGGGATCGGGTAGACTCGGCGGCATGTCCACGGTCGATCGACGGCAGCTGTTGTGTGGCGGGTGTGCAACGTTCGCGTTGGCATGCTCCGGTTCGACCGACGCCGTGGCCCCGCAGGCCACCGGCGACACGGGCACCCCCGGCGGCACCGGCCCCGGACCCGAGCCGATCGACACCCCGCTCGAGAACCCGGTCTACCCGTGCGACCAGCCGATCGTCCCGGACGGGCCGGGCTGGCGCGGGTTCAAGATCAGCGAGCACCCGGAGCTCGACGAGGTCGGGGGCTGGATGGCGTCGGCCACCGCCGGGGGCAAGCTGTTCATCATCGCGCACGTGCAGGAGGGCTGCTACGTGGCGGCCGATCGCCGGTGCACCCACCAGGGCGTGATCATGGACTACGTGCCGGACCGCGGGCAGTTCGTGTGCCCGCTCCACGGCTCGCTGTTCTCGTGGACCGGGGAGAAGGTCGGCGGGCCCGCCCCTACCCCGATCCAGGTGTACTTCGCCGGCCGCGAGGGCGACACCGTGTGGGTCCTCGTCACCGACGACTGACCCGTCCGCAGGTCACCGGAGGAGCGGCGCGGGTCAGCGGCGGACCACCGTGACGTCCGGCGGGTACAGCGACGGGATCACCGTCGCCCGGTACGCGGTGACCCCGAACTCCGCGGTCGACCGATCCGTCGACAGCCGCAGGTCGACGATCGGCGCCGGAGCGGAGCCGCCCTCGATCATCGCAGGGTCGAACTCGATCAGGCGGATCGACCGGTTGCCGCGACCGGCGGCCTCGTTCGTCAGATCGCCCTCCGCCCCGACCGACGCGAAGTCGGCGAACACGTGCCCGGTCTCCGGGAGCACCTGCGCGTTGCCCATCGCGTCGACCCACATCGGCACCGCCGGAGCCCACTCCCACACCTGCTCGACCGTCCGGGCGGCGTCGTCCACCCGGAACGCCACCACCCGGCTGTGGACAGGCTCGGTCGGGAGAGGCGTGTACGGGGTCGCGCCCCAGTTGTGGTTGTCGAACACCACGATCGTGCCGTCCTCTGCGATCGACGGGCCGTGCTGGTGGTACTGCCACGTCAACGGACCGACCGGAGACAACAGCAGGTCCGCGAACGGCGCGCTCCACCCGGCCGGATCGCCGAGGATCCACTGCACCTCGCCGTCGCGGTCGAGCATCACCATCGCGTCCTGGTGGCGGACCGACACCAGGAACCCGTCGCCGCGCGGGATCACCGCGTTGGCGTGGGTCCAGTCGTACCCCTGGCCGAGCAAGTTCAGGCTATCGTACCCGATCCGCGACGGATCGAGCCGCTCGGCGAGGGACCAGTCGAACTCGACGGTGCCGTCCCGATCGAACGACACGACGCGATCGTCCGCGACCTTCGCCGAGCCCGCGGGGGTCGGGTCGTCGTACGACACGGGGTAGCTCGGGGAGGTGAACGATCCACCGGTGAACGACACGAACGTCTGGTCGGTGAGCGGGAACAGCTCGTGGTGCAGCGGGCGGAACGGCACCAGCACCATCTCGTCCGCCGGGGTCTCGGGGATCCCCCACCGGGTGCGGGTCTCGCCGTACACGTCGATCTCGACCGCTTCCCGCGCGAGGCCGACGAACGTCCCACCGGATAGCCGCCGGGCGTCGCCGAAGTCGTACCCGAAGTACGCCCAGCCGAACGTCAGGCTGACCGGGTCGATCGCCACCAGCCACCCGCCGCCATCGAGCTCGATCGACGCGAGCCACCACCCGGGCTCCGCGCGGTCGATGTCGTGCGCGAGTGCCTCGATCGACGGGAACGAGGGCGCCATCGGCACGGTGACGATCGACAGCGGGTCGATCTCCGCCTCGCGCCCGAGCGCGTCCGCGAGGTGGACCTCGACCACGGTCTCCGCGCCCGGCGGCAGCCCGAGCACCGGCACGTCCCACGCGGAGCGGGTCCCCGGGAACGTCACGTCGAACACGCCGATCTCGGACGTCAACGTCAACGTCAATGTGGTCGGGACATCGGTGGCGAGCACCAGCCGGCGGGACAGCGGCGCCTCGATCGTGGTCGACAGCGTGACCTCGCCCACCACCTGCGGAGCGCGGCCGGGCACCGGGGCCTCGTCGCCCGGACGACACGCGACCACCCACACCACCGGACCCATCGGACCCCCACCGAGCTTAATGCGTCGGGTCCGGGATTTCACGGAGCGCGTCGCCGCGGACCCGCTACGGTCGGGGTGGAGGTCCGCATGGCAGTGAACGTCGACGGCCGCGGCAGACCGGTCACCTGCTCCGGGGGCGGCCCGGTGATCGCGGTCCCGGCAGAGGTCGCGGCGGCGTGGCGGGGCACGTTGCCCCCGATCGGAGCGCCGGTCCCGAAGGGGTGGAGCTGGGGCAACTCCGGTGGGCCGGTGTGCGACTACGATCGGGCGTGCGACGTCGACTACGTCCGGGTGGGAGGGTACGGCGGGTTCGCGCTCCTCGACGTGGGCGGCGCGCGCGCGCTGGCGCTCGACGCCGAGCTCGTCACCACGTTCCTCGCCGATCC
>JBEBJW010000594.1:0-5210 GCA_040079715.1 Myxococcota bacterium
CGCGGGATCCGGGCCCCCGCCGCCGCGTGACACGCCGCGCAGCTCCGCAGCAGGTCGGCGAACGCGTCGACCCGGACCTGCGGATCCGTGGCCGAGGCGGCTTTGGCGGCCAGCGCGTGGACCTGTGCCTCGAGCGGGACGAGCTCGGGCGCCACGTCCGGGATCGCGTCGGCGTGGGACAGCTGCTCGACCCCCGACCGGAACACCGCGTCCGACGGCAGCACGACCCCGAGCCACATCAGGTACGTCCCGTACGAGTGGCGGTGCATCGCGATCTCCGACGGCCAGCCCGGCCCGAGCACGTCGTCGGTGGTCGGGGTCGGCCCGGCGTGGGACTGGCTGTGGCAGTTCGCGCAGGTCCGCCCGATCGTGATCACGTCCGACGCCGCCGCCTCGAGGTCGGGGGTGGTCGCGCCGCGATCCGCCGCGACCTTCATCGCGTCGAGGTAGCTGTGCCAGGCGGGCGGCAGATCCGGCGGCGGCGGCAGGGCGGCGAGCCGCTGGGACCGCTGGTGGACCGCGTCGAGGTCCCCGAGGATCACGCCGAACACCGCGTCGGTCGCGAACGCGAACTGCTCGTGCATCCGATCCTGGACCTCCACCCGGTCCCACGGGGGCGGCGCGCCGAGCTTCGGCAGGGGCGCAGGCGGGGCGGCCTCTGCGGGCGCCGGCGAGGGCGTCGGCGCCTCCGGCACGACGGCGCCGGGCTCCTCTGCGACCGGGGCCGTCGGACCGGCTCACCCGAGCGGGCCGAGCAGGAATACCAGCAGCGTCGACATCACGGGCCTCCGAGGTCGGCCATCGCGCGTTCGGTCATCGCGGTGATCGTCAGCGACGGGTTCACGCCCGGGTTCGCCGACACCGCGGCGCCGTCGCACACGTACAGCCCCGGATAACCGAACACCTGGTGATCCGGCCCGATCACCCCGTCGTCGGGGGTCGCGCCGATGCAGGCCCCGCCGAGGATGTGGGCCGTCGTCGGGATCCCGAACATCGTCTCGGTGAACAGGCTGACCACGAACCCGTCGAGCTTCTGGGCGAACGCCTCCGCCAGCTCGGACGCCTCCGGGATCGACGCGCTCGGGGGCTCGCCGTCGGTCACCCGGCTCCGGAGGCCGAGCGGACCGCGATCGAACGCCAGGGTGCCCTCCGCGGTCCGCATGTACAGCAGCATCGCGGTCGACGCGCCGAAGTCGCGGACGAACACCGAGCCGAGCGCCCGCCGCGGATTGGCGAGGGCGTACCGGACCGACGCCGCCAGCCGCTGCGGGAACGTGGCGCCCGGCGCGTGCGGCAGGACCATCGCCCGGAACAGGCCCGCCCCCGCCGGGTACCGGACCGGCTCGAGGTGCGACCGGTCGTCGGTGTGGAGGATCGAGCCGATCGCGACCCCGCGGGTCAGGTCGGTCCCGCTCGGCGCGGTGACCCCGATGATCGACTCGCTGTTGGTGCGGACGTGGTCGCCGACGCGGTCGGACAGCCGCGGGAGCCCCTGCGGGTCCGCCTTCATCGCGAGCAGCAGGTCGACCGTGCCGAGCACCCCGCCCGCGAGCACCATCGGCCGGGTGTCGACCCGGTACCCGCCGTCCGGGTCCGGGCGGACCGCGACCGCGGTGGTCTCGGGCAGGATCACCGCCCCGCGCCGCTCCGCGAGCCACAGGTAGTTCTTGTCGAGGGTGTTCTTCGCCCCGTGCGGGCAGCCGAGCATGCACGCCCCGCACAGCCGGCAGCCGGTCCGCCGCGGGCCCTCGCCGCCGAAGTACGGGTCGTCGACCTCGCCCGCCTCGGTGCCGCGGTCCCCGAAGTACACCGCCACGTCGGTCGGGGAGAACCGGTCCGCCAGGCCGCGCTCCGCCGCGAGCTCGCCGAGGATCCGGTCGGTCGTGCCGAGGTGGGGGTTGCGGGTCGCGCCGAGCATCCGCTTCGCCGTCGCGTAGTGCGGGGCGAGCTCGGCCTGCCAGTCGCGCAGGCCCGCCCACGAGCCCGCCTCGAAGAACGCCGGCTGCGGCACCGGCAGCGTGTTCGCGTACACGAGGGACCCGCCGCCGACCCCGACCCCGGACAGCACCGTGACGTGGCGGGTGAACGTCATCTGGAACGGCCCGCGCATCCCGAGCGACGGGTTCCAGAGGAACCCCGGGAGGTTCCAGTTCGTCCGCGGGAAGTCCTCCGCCCGGAACCGCCGGCCCTTCTCGAGCACCAGGACCCGGTGGCCCTTCTCCGCGAGCCGGAGCGCCGACACCGCGCCGCCGAACCCCGACCCGACCACGATCGCGTCCCATCGGTCCATGCGCTCGCCTAACCAGGATCGGCCCCCGTTCCACGCCGCCGGGCGCGTTTCGTTCGCCCCGTCCCGGGCGGCCGGGCGCCCCGGCGCTGCGCGCCGTCGGTCTCCTCCGGGCTCGCTGTCGCTCGGCGTCGCTGCGCTCGGCGCGCTGCGCGCCCCTCCGTCCCCCTGGCGCGGGCGGGCGACGTGCGTCCGCGCGGGCGCCGAACGTCCCGAGACGAGGAGTCCAGCGCCCACCCGCGCTCAGCAGGGGCCACGCCGACTGGATCGGCGACGCCTCGCGACCCGCGCAGGCGGGTGAGCGCCGTCCCGCGCGATCCGCACGGGCCGGACCCTGGACGGCTGCGGATCCGACTGACCCCGTTACAGCGTCGACACCACGGTGACCTCGGCGCGGCCGAACATACCAGGGTGAGAGACACGATCACCCGCTGGATCCGGTGGGAGCCGCACGGTCTCGGCCCGTACGAGACCGTCCGCGCGCGACTGATGTCCCGGGTGCTGGTGTCGCTGGTGGTGGTGGTGTCGGTCCTGGTGCCGGTGTCCCTGCTGCTGCACCCGCGGTGGGCGGCGATCCTGCCCGCGATTTTCGTCGCGATCTACCTCCTGAGCCTGCGATTGCTGTGGTCCGGGCGGCCACAGGCCGCCGCCGGGCTCGTCCTCGGGGTGTCGTTCGTGCTGATGGGCGTGCTGGTGGTGCCGCTCGGCGGCGTCGACGGCACCGCGCCGATCTACCTGCTGCTCGCGGCGGCGCTCGCCGTGACCTGGCTCGAGCCGCTGTGGGCGGCGCTGGCGGGCCTCGGGTTCGTCGGGCTGATCGCGGCCGCGCCGGCGCTGTCGGCGGCCTGGCCGACCGCGCCGATGTTCTTCCAGGGCGACGATCGGCTGTTCGCGGCCCTGTCGACCAAGATGTCGGCGACCCTGCTGACCGCGTGGATGGTCGGGGCGTCGGTCGACGCGCTGCGGGAGGCCGAGCGGGCCGCCCGCGACCGGGCCGCCGACGCCGAGCGCGCCCAGGCCCTGGCGCGGCGCGCGCTCGAGGCGAAGGCGCGGTTCCTCGCCACGATGAGCCACGAGCTGCGCACCCCGCTGAACGCGATCCTCGGCTACGCCGGGCTGCTCCGGGAAGACGACGGCGACGACGCCTCGGACCTCGACCGGATCGAGCACTCCGGCCGGACGCTGCTCGGGCTGGTCGAGGACCTGCTCGAGATGGCGCGGGCCGAGCAGGTCGAGCTGCGGCGGGAGCCGGTCGAGCTCCGGTCGCTGGTCGAGGAGCAGGTGGCGACCCTGTCCGCGCTCCGGGCCTCGCCCCCGGCGGTCGTGGTCCAGGCGCCGGACGACCCGGTGGTCGCCCACGGGGACCGGGGGCGGATCCGCCGGATCCTCGGGAACCTGCTGGCGCATGCCGCCCGCTCCGCCTCGACGATCGAGGTCACGGTGGCGGCGCGCGGCGACCGGGTGACGGTCACGATCTGCGACCGCAGCGGCGCGATCCCGCCGTCGGTCCTCCCCCGGCTGTTCGAGCCGTTCGTCGGGGTCGAGGTCGGGGGCACCGGGCTCGGGCTCGCGCTGGCCCAGCAGCTCGCGCTCGGGCTCGGCGGGCGGATCGACGCCGCCACCACCGACGGCGGCTCCACGTTCACCGTCGACCTGCCGGCGATGCCGTGACCGCGCCCCTCGCCCCGCTCCGTCGATCGGTCGAGCGCCTCGTGGTGATCGCGGTCCTCGGGATCGGGGTCCAGCTCGCGATCCCGGCGCTGTGGCCGATGGTGCCGACCACCGCGCCGTTCGCCGCGCTGTTGGTGATCGCGTGGCTGCTGGTCCGGGCGGGCCGCGGCGCGCTGGTGACCCAGCTCGTCACCTGGGGCGGCGGCGCGACGCTGATCGCGCTGATGTTCCAGACGGGGGGCCCGCAGAGCCGGTTCGCGCTGTACCTGCCGCTGCTCGTGACGGTGTCGTGGAGCTGGTCCGGACGCCGAGCCGGCCTCGCGACCCTCGGGATCGCCGAGCTCGCGTTGCTCGCGTCCGCCGGCGCGACCCCGCCGACCGACGGCCGGGCGGCGCTGTGGTTGTCCGAGATCGCCGCCGCGTCCGTCACCGCGTCGTTCCTGGCGGCGGTGACCCGGGACCTCCGGCGGACGGTGACCGCCGCATCGGACCGCGCGCTCGCGGCGGAGCGCGCCGCCGTCGCCGCCCACGCCGCCGACGAGGCGCGTGACCGGTTCCTGGCCCAGGTCAGCCACGAGCTCCGGACGCCGCTGAACGCGATCCTCGGGTACGCGGAGCTGCTGCGCGAGCAGGAGGCGGACCCGGACCGCGGCCGCGACCTCGACCGGATCCACCACGCCGGACGCCAGCTCCTCGGGCTGGTGGACGACGTGCTGGATCTGTCGCGGGAGCAGGCCCAGGAGCTGACGGTGGTGTCCGAGCCGGTCGACCTCCACGGGGTGATCCACGAGGTGATCGAGACCGCGACCCCGCTGGTCCGCGGCACCGGCAACACGCTCCGGGTGCGGATCGACGACGACGTGCCCCCGGTGACCAGCGATCGCCAGCGGCTGCGGCAGATCCTGCTGAACCTCGTGTCGAACGCCGCGAAGTACACGTCGAACGGCGACGTGTCGATCATGGTGTCGACCGACCACGATCACGTCGTGCTGACCGTACTCGACACCGGGATCGGGATCCCCGCCGACAAGCTCGGATCCCTGTTCCAGCCGTTCGTCCAGCTCCACGAGGGGGCAGACCGGCGGCCCGGGATCGGCCTCGGCCTCGCGCTGTCGCAGCGGCTCGCGGCCCGGCTCGGCGGCCGGATCGAGGCGGCGTCGGTCCTGGGCGTCGGGTCCACGTTCGCGCTGCGGATCCCGATCGCCGGCTCGACCGAAGGCGCCCCAGGAGCCCGTGGCGCGTAGGCCGGAGC
>JBEBJW010000595.1:0-5202 GCA_040079715.1 Myxococcota bacterium
GGATCGGCGGTCGCGCGGGCGCGGGTCTGCTCGAGTGCGGCGGCGTCGGCGTCGGCGTCGGCCCTCGCCGCCGCGACCTCGGCGCCGTGGCGTCCCCCGATGGGTACGGCGATGGAGGCGGTCGCCGACAGGTCCGTGCCGGGGAGCCCAGGGTCACCCTGGTCCATTCCGAGATCGATCCCCAGGAGCGGCAGCCAGTCGGCCCGAGCCGCCCGGGTTCTGGCGCGCGCGGCCTCCTGGCGGTGCACGGCGGCGGCGAGCTCGGGATGGTTCGACAGGGAGGCGATCAGCCCGTCGAGCGGCGGCAGCTCCCCTCCGAGCGGGTCGACGCCGGCCGGATCCGCGACCAGGACCTGCGCCGGATCCATCCCGACGAGCGCGGCGAGCTGCGCCGACGCGGAGCGCTCGGTGGCCTGTGCGCCCGAGGCCTCGGCCGTCGCGCGCGCGAGGCGGGACTCCGCGGCGAGGAGATCGCTCTTCGGCACGTCACCGGCGTCGAACCTGGCCTTGACCGCGTCGCGGAGCCGTACGGCGTCGTCCTGCGACGACCGGAACACGTCGGCCGACTGCTGGGCGGCCCAGAGCCAGAACCAGGCGCCGTCCACCTCCGATCGAGCCTCGAGGCGGGCCAGGTCCACCTCCAGGTCCGCGGCGTCGGCGTCTTGGCGCGCGGCGTGGATCGCCGGGATGGACTGGCCGAACACGGGCAGGAGCACCCCGACCCCGTAGGTGCGCTGCGCGCTGTATCGGGTGGCGCCGACGGACACGACCGGATCCTCGATCGCCCAGGCGGCGCCGACTCCCGCGTGGGCGGACCTCGCCGCGGCCTCGGCCTGCGCGATCACCGGGGCGGTGGAGCCGATGGCCGCGGACTCGGCCTGGGCCAGGGTCACGGGGATCGGCTCCTGCGCGGCGGCGGGACGCGACCAGAGGATCAAGGCGAGGACGGTCGTCATGCGCGGACCTCCGGTGGTCAAAGGCCTAGTAGAAGTCGAAGTTGATGCCGGGTCGCACGACGAACGAACCTTCCACGTCGTAGGACGAAGCCACGAAGATCCCGATCTTCGGCGTGGGGTTGACCTGGAAGGCCGCGGATGCGGTGAAGATGCCCTCCTCGGCCGAGAAGACCTCGGCGAACACCGTGACCGGGGCGTTGGTGTCCTCGCCGGCGTTGTCGCCCTTCTTGCCGCCGATGTTCCGCTCCACCTCGAGGTCCCAGACCACCGTCTCGCCCACCTTGTCGGTCGACCGCACCGGCGTCGTGAAGTTGACCCCGAGGTTGGCGTTGAACGTGAGCCCCGCGACGTGCTTGCCGAAGATGAAGTACGGGTAGTAGTCGAACTTGCCGGTACTGAAGTCCGGGACCGCGCCCACCGGCACCTTGAGCTTGAACGCCAGGAGCACCGCCGGCCGCGCGCCCTTCTCCGTGATGAACTCGTACGAGGGCGAGATCTCCAGGTCCCCGCTCCCGTGGACGTTCCCGCCCAGGTCCGGAAGCTCCGCCTGGTAGAAGAACGGCTCGATCAGGATCTCGGAGTGGTCGGTGATGCCGTATTCGAACTGGGTCAGCGTGCCGAGCGCGTACCCGTCCTTGGCCCGCTCGATCTCGACCGAGTTGCTGGTCCCGATCTCGCCTTGCTCTCCGATCTGGGCGGTCTCCGTCTCGATGGCGGTGTTGGCGAGCGCGGCGGGCGCCAGAACCAGCAGCAGCAGCGGTAGACAGGGGCTCGTTCGCATTCCGACCTCGTGGTTGCGACGACCCCGAAGCAAGGCTCGTGCCAACCACTGGACGGTCCGCCAGCCCAGATCCTGGGTGTCCCGGCTTCGATCGCGTCGGCAGAAAAACGCCGATCCGGAGAAAATCCACCGGCGTCACCGGCGGGACAGCGTCAGCCGGACCAGGGTGCGGCCCTGGCGAGGGATGAGGTCGGCCGAGCCTCCGTGAGCGACCGCGATGGCCGCGACGATCGCCAGTCCGAGGCCCGAACCGCCCGCGCGACCCGAGACGAACGGCTCGAACGCGGTATTCACGAGCGGGGGAGGAAAGCCGGGGCCGTCGTCTTCGACCTCGATCGCCACGGACTCGTCGTCGACCCGGGCGCGAACGGTGGGGACACCCCCCGCCTCCCGCGCGTTCCGGACCAGGTTCGCGATCGCTCGGCCGATGAGGTGCGGGTCGACCTCGACGACGGCGGCGGGCGCGTCGACCGGGGCGCCGTCGGCCCACTGCTCGAGAACCGCGCGGAGGTCCACCGGGGACCGGCGGGCGGACTGATCCCGAGCGAACACCAGGAAGGCCTCGACCGTGGCGTCGAGCAGGTCCAGCTCGTGCCCCAGCGTGTCCAGGCGCTCGCGAGCGCGGTCGGGGGGATCCGTGGAGAGGTGTCGGCGGAGCAGGCCGAGGTGGAGCCGCAGGGCGTGGGCGGGGTTGCGGACCTCGTGGGCGACGGCCCCCGCCAGCGCCTTGAGCCGGGTCTCGCGGACCAGCACCTCGCGCGCCATCTCGGCGAAGGCCAGCTCCAGCTCCTCCAGCTCCAGCGGTCCGCCCGACTCGATCGGTGGGGCCGGTCCGCCCGCGCCCAGCTGCCGGATCGCGAGGAGCAGCCCCCGGACCGGCCGGACGAGCCGGGTCGCGCTCACCACCCCGAACAAGAGGACCAACGCGATCCATAGCAGACCGGCCCCGCCGAACAGCGCTTGGAGCAGCTGCAGCCGCGACAGGTAGCCGACCGCCCCGCGAACCGCGATCACGGTCGTGGCCTGCCCCGGCTCGCCGATGGGGGCGAACGCGAAGATCGACAGGTCGCCGTTGCGGCCTCGCCGGATCGCGCTGTGGGTCGAGTCCAACCGGAGCGCGGCGCGGGCTTCCGCGAGCTCGGCGCGCTGGAGCCGACACCCCTCGGGGTCGAGCGCGGCCTGGTCCACCACGGTGCCGTCCGGAGCCAGGACGCAGAGCGCGTCGAGGTCCGCCTCCTCGCGCAGGTCGGCCAGGGGGACCCCGCTACCGGCGTCCAGCAACAGGGCGCCCAGCTCCGCGGTGCCCTCCAGCCGCTCCGCCAGCTCGTGCTCCAGCAGGTTCCACGCGAGGAAGTACAGCGGCACGCCGACCAGCGCGGCGGACCCGAGCGCCACCGCGACCAGGGTGGCCGTGTACCGCACGACCAAGCGGCGGTGCCACGTCTTCCGGACCTCAGCCCAGCCCATGCTTCGCCAGCTTGTACCGGAGCACCTCGCGCGAGAGCGACAGGCTCCGCGCGGCCTGGGCCTTGTTCCCGCCGGCGCGTTCGAGCGCACGAGCGACGATCTCGCGCTCCAGTGCGTCGAGGAACGAGGACAGGTCCACGTCGCCGGGCGGGACCAGATCGGCCCGACCCCCGGTCGGCCGCCCGTGGACCATGCGGAACGGCAGGTCGTCCTCGGAGGCCCCCATCACGACCAGCCGCTCGGCCACGTTCTCGAGCTCGCGCACGTTTCCGGGCCACGGGTAGGTCAGCAGGGCCTCCGCGACCCGAGGGGTGAGCTCGGGCACCGGCCGGCCGTACCGGTTGGCCGAGCGCTCGAGGAAGTGGGCCAGCAGCACCGGGATGTCGTCGCGCCGGTCGCGCAGGGGCGGGATCCGCAGCGTGACCACGTCCAGCCGGTAGTACAGGTCGGCCCGGAACCGCCCCTGGTCCACGTCCTCGCGCAGGTCGCGGTGGGTGGCCGCGACCAGGCGGACGTCGACCGGCACCTCGACCGTCCCGCCGACCCGCACCACCACCCGCTCCTGCAGGACCCGCAGCAGCTTCACCTGGGCCCGGGCGTCGATCTCGGCGATCTCGTCCAGGAACAGGGTGCCCGCCTGGGCGAGCTCGAACCGACCGGGGTGGCGGTGGGTCGCGCCGGTGAAGGCGCCCTTTTCGTGGCCGAAGAGCTCGCTCTCCAGCACGCCCTCGGCCAGCGCGGCGATCTGGGCCGCGACGAACGGACCGCCACGGCGGGGCGACAGGTCGTGGATCGCGCGGGCGATCCGCTCCTTGCCGGTGCCGCTCTCCCCCAGCACGAGCACCGTCGCGTCCGAGGCGGCGGCGCGGGTGGCCTGATCGAGGACCGACCGCAGCGCGGCGCTCCGGTAGACCAGGCTCGGAGTGGCCCCAGAGCGCAGCGCCTGGTTCTCGGCTCGGGCGAGGATCAGCTGCCGCTGGACCGAGGCGAGCGCGGCGGCGTTGCGGAGCACGATCTCGACCCGCTCGAGCGCCAGGGGCTTCGTCAGGAAGTCGAGGGCGCCGGCGCGCATTGCCCGCACGGCCTCGTCGATCGACCCATGGGCGGTGACGACGACCACCGACACATCCGCCACGGTCCGGCGGACCTGATCGAGCAGCGCGAGCCCGTCCATCCCTGGGAGGCGGAGGTCGGTGACCAGCACCTCGGGCCCGCGGTTTCCGTCGCTCCGGTCCGCGACCAGGGCCGCGAGCGCCGCCTCGGCCGTCCCGAACGTGCGGGTGGCGAACCCCAGGTCCCGGGCGATCTCCGCCACTGCGTCGGCGGTGGCGCGGTGGTCGTCGACCACCCAGACCAGGACCTCCGCGAACGACATCTGCTCACCGCCCCGTGCGGCGACGCGCGCGCGCGGTGCGGACCACGTTCTCCACCAACACCCCCGCGAACGCCCCGAACAGCAGCCCGCCGCGGACGACCGGCGGGAGCACGTCGACCCGGGTGACCACCCCGCCCACGGCGAGGGCGACCAGCATCCCGACCGTGAAGCCCGGGTCCTCCACGAACAGGCCCCAGATCTCCCGCAGCGCGGCGACGATCGACTTCATGGCGCCCTCGTCGCCGGCGACGGCGTGCGCAGCGTCAGGACCGTGACCCCGGAGACGGCGCCGAAGCCCGCCACCAGCGCGAGCAGCGAGAGGTCTTCGCCGGGCCGGCCAGCACCAGACCGCCGGCGAGGCCCGCGCCGACCGATGAAGCGACCAGTTGGCCGCCCACTCCGGTGGCGAGCACGATGAACACGACCTCCAGGCCCTCCAGGACCACCGCCTTGAACGAAGCGGCCATCGCAGGCCAGTCCAGGCGCGCGCCGCGACCGACCGGCTCCCGCGCGAGCTCCTCCGTCTCCCGCAAGTAGATCGCGCCCTCGTCGTGCAGGCCGATGACGCCGGCGGCCCGGAGCATGGCCTTGCGGAGCCACCGCATGCCGAACAGCACCAACAG
>JBEBJW010000596.1:0-5192 GCA_040079715.1 Myxococcota bacterium
GTCCCGAGCGATCATCGGCCCACACCCGCAGGGGCGCGTCCCCGAGCATGGCGGGGAGGGTGACGGCGCAGCCCTCGTCGGTCGGGTAGATCCGACCCGAGACATCGTCGTCGCCCACCCGCACCCACGGCCCGAGGCCCGCGCAGTCCTGAAGGTGGACCGTGGTCCGGCGGACGGGCAGGACCCACTGCGTCTCCTGGACCCGCGGCACGCCGCGCAGCGAGCGGAGCGCGGGAGACAGGCCGCCGTCGACCGACACGTGCACCTCCGCCGCGTCGCCCGGGACCACCAGGCGGTCCCCGTCGATCTCGACCCGGCGATCCGGGCTCGTCCAGACCACCGGCGCGTCCGCTCCCTCCGCCACCAGCCGGAACACCCACGGCAGCGGGGTCGACCAGGGGGTCGGGTGGACCAGGCGCGGCAGGGGCGGCAGCTGCGCGGTCCCGGCGCCGACCCGGAGGAGGATGAGCTGCCGACCGCGCACCAGTGCCAGGTCCCCCTGCCCGGTCCACGCGGACCGCGAGGCGTCGAGCCACAGCTCGTACCCGACCTCGCCGGTCGCCGGGTCGATCAGGCGGACCGCGTCGCGGCTGCGCAGCGCGACCCATCGGCCGTCCGGCGACACCTGGGGATCGAACCCGTCCACTCGGTCTGCGGTGCGCCACACCGCCGCCCCGTCCCGGGGATCCACCAGCTCGAGGTGGGTGTCGACCGCGACCAACGCGCGCTCGCCGATCCAGCCGACCACCTGCACGCGGCGACCCGCCGGCCCGGCGACCGGAGGACCCACCCCGTCGAGGACCTCGACCCGCTTCCCGCCGCGCGCGACCCACAGGTGGTCGGCGTGCTGGTTGATCTCGTCGCCGCGCTCCCGGGTCACCACGACCGCCGAGCCGCGGCGGACCACGCGGCACCCGTCGGCGGCGCGGAACGGCGGACCGATGTCGCACGCGATCGGCGCGACCGCCCCGGACTCGGGCCACCAGCGCACCGCGACGCCCCCGCCTCGCGGCGGCACCACGTCGACCGCCCGGCCGCGGGCCGACAGGAACGCGGGGGCCACGGGCAGGTACGCCACGGCGCCGTCGTCGGCCAGGGACACCACCTCCGCCGACCCGACGACCCACAGCCCGTCGGCGTAGGGGATCACCCCGCCGCCTTCCGCCGCCGCCGGCAGCTCGCGCACGTCGACCCCGACCACCGCGCCTCCGACCGGGCTCAGGGGCGCCAGCGGCCGACAGGCGGCCTCGACCCCCTCTCCGCACAGCGCGGCGAGCACCGCCTCGTCCGGCGCCCGCGGTCCGACGTACCGGCAGGCGCTGGGCGCGCCGTGGACCAGGCACCCGCGGTACAGGACCTCGGCGTGGTGCCGCAGCGGGTCCTGGGTCATGACCAGCTTGGCGCACAGCGGATCGGCGCCGACCGCGCACCCGGCGACCCACAAGGACAGACCGCCCGGGCCGTAGGCCTCGTCGGCCGCGACGCAGGCCGCGGGGTCGCCGGCGACGCACGCGTCGTAGGCGGCGAACGGCTCGGCCGCGAAGGCCGCCAGCGCGAAGATCACGGCATCACCCCGGTGTTGTGCGCGTCCCCCCGCCAGTAGCGAGGCGAGGCCGGCGCGCGGCCGAGGGTCTGCAGCACCCGCACGAACCCGTCGCGGCTGGCGACGACCACATCGGTCCGCCCGTCGTGGTCCACGTCGGCGAGGGTCGGAGGCGTCTCGATCGCGTCCGGCGCGGTCCACAGCCAGACTTGTCGGCCGCGGACATCGAGCGCCAGCACCTCGCCGGACTCGGTCGCGAGCACGGCCTCGTCGCCCGGTCGGCCGTCGACGTCGCCGAACACCGCGCCGCCGCTGATTCGGGTCGGGAGCAGGGGCAGGGTGAACCGCTCGACCCCGTCCGGGGTGACGCAGTACGGCCCGGGCGCGGTGGGGGCGGTGCCGAGCAGCACGCAGCCGGCCTCCCGGAACACTCCCACGCTGTAGAACGCGGTCTCCGGGTCCGGCGGGCGCCAGAACAGCGACGGGCTCCCGGTCCGCGGATCGGCCAGCAACAGCGCGGAGCGCGAGGCCAGGACCGCCACCGGCGGCGACCCGGCCTCGATCGTCGCGAGCGAGGGGGGCGCGAAGTAGGTCCCCGGCCCCACGAGCGACCAGGTCACGCGGCCGTCGGCGTCCAGCGCCGTGACCCGCTCCGATCGCCGCTCGACGATCAGCCAGTCGGCGCGGCCGTCTCCGTCCAGATCGGCGGTCGCGGGCTGGGCCCACGCGGTGCCCGCCAGCTGCCGAACCAGCGCGCCGGTCGCCCCGTCGCGGAGCTCGAACCCGACCCCCTCCACGGCGACCCCGACGTCGAGCCCGCCGTCGCCCGTCGCCTCGGCCAGGACCGGCGGCCCCTCCACGTCCCCGGCCAGCTCGATCCGCCAGTCGACCGTGCCGTCGAGCCGAGCTCGCACGAGCGCCGGTTGATCGGTCGCGTAGAACAGGTGGTCCCCGTCGAGGGCGACGCCGTTCACGTCGCGCTCGCCGTCGCCCGGGGGCACGAGGTGACGCCGGACCGCGCCGGTGCGGGCGTCCAGCACCCAGATCCCGTCGAGGTCGTCGTCCGCCTGGCCGTCCCACGCCCGCCCGTTGCTCGGGACCCACACCTCGCCGCCCTCGACCAGGAGCTGCATCCGGTAGTGGGTGAGCCCGACCTGGCGCTCCCAGCGGACCCGCGGCGGGGCGACGAGCGCGGTGCCGTCGTCGTAGGGCGGCAGACCCAGCGGGATCACCGGGGCCGGGCGGCAGGCAGCGGCCCACAACAGCACGAGCACCTCAAACGGACGGTCACCCTACGCCGAGCGCCCGTCGGTCGCCAACTCCCCCGCGAGGCTCCGAGCCCGAGCACCGCACGTGCGACCCATCGCCGCACCCGCGCAGGCCCGTCGCCGCCGCCCGGGGACAGGTAGTGGAGCCTTCCGCGGTGGCTGCGACCGAGCTCCGCGTTCGCAAGCCGATCTCCGATCGGGATCTCGACGTCCTCCTCGGCGCGGCTCGCGCCGACCCCGCGTCCGCGAGGCGCGACGTCCGTCACCCCGACGACCTGCACCAGGACGTGATCTCATACCCTCCTGACGGAGACCGGCCGACGGACGTCCGTCGATCCCGTCGATCCCGATCCGCAGCCGGCGCTGATCGATCTCCGGCACGCAGGTTGCTGGTCACCCCCGCAGGGAGGCGACGATGTGGCTCGCGGCTCGGCTCGCACTGTGGCTCGCACTGTGGCTCGCGGGGTGGATCCAGGCGGCCGACGCGATGCCGTGGACGGCGGACGACACCGGCGCCCGGCTGGCGGTGCACGAGCCGAGCGGCGCGATCGTCCTGTGTCGGGCCGACGGGTCCGGTCGGATCGCGGTCCTCGACGGGCCGGTGCGCCTGGTCACCCTCGCCTGGGCCGGGGAGACCCTCGTCGGGGCCGGCCCGGACGGTACGTTCGTCTGGAGCACCGCCACCGGCGCGCTGCTCCACGCGATGCCGATCGACGGCCCGGTCGCGGTGTCGCCCGACGGCCGGTTCGTCGCGACCCACGACCGGCTGCTCGAGGTCGGGGTGGCCGCGCCGCTCGACCGGTTCGACGCCGACGCGGTCGCGTTCGCCGACGACGGCGGATCGTTCGCGGCGGTGGTGGACGGGGCGCCGATCGTCCGCCCGCTCGTGGCCCGCCCGCCAGATCCGCAGCGCCGACGGCGACCGCGGAGCGCGGCACCTGCGAGGGGTGGGCCGACCTGAGGGTGCACGGGTGGTGTGCTGCCCGGAGACTGCGCCCGATCGGCCACGGACGTTCGCGCTCCTCCGGTCTGGCGCGCCCGCCGCGAACGACGTAGCTGGGCGGATGTCCACCCCTTCCCCCGGCCGGGTCTCGTTCGCACCGGACGACGCCGGCGCTCCCCACACCGGCTCCACCCTGCTGCGCGCCGCGATGGCCGAGGCCGTCGACCGGTTCCCCGCCGCGTTCGGCGAGCTGCGGATCCCGGAGGACCCGAAGCAGTTCAAGCGCGTCCTGCCCGATCTGATCGTCCAGTTCGAGGCCCGCCGCGCCGACGCCCCGGACCGCGTCGACATCGCCCGGGTCCTCGCGGCCTACGTCCCCGATCGGACCCTGCTCGACGGCGAGCCGCTCGGCGACGCCCTGGTCCGTGGACGGGCCGCCTCCCCGCCCATGTCCCGCAGGGGCACCGCCCCGACCGGGTGGACCCCGTCGGTGCCGTGGGGCGACCGCCGGTTCGAGGGGGCCGTGATCGAGGCGCTCGCCGACGAGATGCTCCGGGCGCACTGCCTCACCCGCCCCGCGGCCGACGCGCTCCGCTGGATGGCCACCGAGCGCCTCCGCCAGCCGCTCGACCTCGACGGCGAGACGTTCGTGATCCTCGGCGCCGGCGCGGAGCTCGCGCCGACCGAGCTCCTGTTGCGGGCGGGGGCCCGGGTGCTGTGGCTCGATGTCCGTCCGCCGTTCGGCATCACCGACACCGACCACGCCGGCACGCTGGTCCACCGGCCCACCATCGGCGACCTGCTGCAGGACCCGGCCGCGGTCTGGGCCGCCGTCGCCGACGAGGCCACCAACCGTCCGATCCACGCGTTGCTCTACGCCTACGCGCCGGGCGGCGGGCGGGAGTTGCTGCTCACCTCGGTGATGAACACCCTCGTGTCGCGGCTGCCGAACGGGGCGCTGCGATCGGTGTCGATGCTGGTGTCCCCGACCACGCCCGGCGAGGTCTCCCCCCACGAGCGCGCGGTCCGGACCGAGCGCCGAGCGGCGTCCCCGCGGTGGCAGCGCGCGCTGGCACGGATCCGGGTGCTGCCCGAGCCGGCGTTCCACGCGGCCGGCGGCACCGAAGTGGCCCGGTCGATCGTCGCCCTGCAGGGACCGACCTACCTCGCGGCCCAGTACCTCGCGAAGATGATGGCGGCAGAGTCCTGGTCGACCGATCTGCGTCCGGCGCGGATCTCGGCGAACGTGGCCGGGATCACCCGCACGCGATCGCTCGAGCACCCGCTGTTCCAGGCGGGGTTCCTCGGGGCCCCCGCGTTCGGGATCCGGGTGTTCGATCCCGAGGAGACCCGGGTGCTGGCCGCGCTGTTGATGCTCCACGACGTGCTGCGCCCAGACGCCCCCGGCGCCGACCCGACCGGCGGCCCCGCGGCGGTC
>JBEBJW010000597.1:0-5174 GCA_040079715.1 Myxococcota bacterium
GGGGGCCGACGCCGGGGTCGGGGACGGCGTCGGCTCCGGATGGGCGCCGCACGCGATCAGGAACACACAACCGATTGCGAACCGCATGTTTCAGGTCCCCGCGGGCTTGACCAGGAGGTAGCCCATCATCTCGAGGTGGAGCGCCGAGCAGAACTCGGTGCAGTAGAACGGAAACACCCCCGCCCGGTCGGCGGTGAACGTCACCTGCTCGTACCGACCCGGCTCCATCGACACGTTCACGTCGTACATGTCGATCGCGAACCCGTGGGTCTGGTCGTACGCCTGCTCGACGCTGGTGACGTGGAGGGTCACCTCGTCGCCCTCGTTCACCTCGATGAAGTCGGGGGTGAAGTGGCTGCGGACCACCGACATGAACACGTCGACGTGGTCACCGTTGCGCTCGATCCGCTCCTCGCCCGGCTTGACCGCGAACTTCGACGGCTCGTCGGTGTACGGGTTCGTACCCGCGGGCTTGTACACCTCGATCGGCTTGACCTTGTCGACCTTGATCATCTGTGCGTAGTGGGGCTCACCGAGCGGGATCGGCAGGTCGTACACGATCTCCATCTTCGGACCGCTGATGTCGATCAGCTGGAACGACTGCGGCAGCAGCGGGCCGACCTGGGCGTACCGATCGCCCGCCATCTTGTTCATCGCCACGACCCAGTGGCCGTCGGGACTGACCGTGTCGCCTTCGGCGGCGAGGATGTGCCCGATGTTGTACTGGACCGAGATCGACTCGTTCGGCGCCGCCATGTCGGTCGGGTTCCACTTCACGACCGTCGAGTCGAGGAACACCGACGTGTACGCGTTGCCGAGGTTGTCGTACACCGTGTGCAGCGGCCCGAGGCCGATCTCGTCCTGGCCGCGGATCGACTTCTGGAAGTCGAGGATCGGCACCCCGTACGAATCGACCCCGGTGGTGTCACCCGCGTCGATCAGGCCCTTCAGCTTCGAGAACTCGAACACGGTGGTGTGGGTATCGAGCTTGCCGCCGACCACGATCCCGGTCCCGTCGGGCGTCACGTCGCACCCGTGCGGGCTCTTCGGCTCCGGCACGAGGGTCAGCACCTTCTCCGCCGCGGCGGTCGCGAGCGGCAGCACCCGCATCCCGTTGATCTCGGTCGTCTTGCCGTCGGCGACGAGCTGCTCGGCCTTCTTCCAGTCGATGACGTGGAGGTAGTCCATGTCGTTCTTCGACGCGCCGGCCTCGAGCACGGGCTCGCCCTTGCCCTGGCTCCCCGACGACCGCTCGCTGTTCCACGAGTTGATGAACACGTAGCCGTCGGACGCGAGCTTGCCGCTGTCGGCGAGGTCCTGGCCGTACGGGGGCAGCTCGATCGCCCACGACCGGGTCGGATCGATCCGGCCGGTCTCCCGGTCGAACTTCCAGAACACCGCCGCGCCGCGGTACTTCTCGTCGTAGTCGGACAGCGGCGCGAACGCCCCGCCGAGCGGTGCGGCGTACTGGCTCGTCTCGACCACGTACTCGGTGTTCGGGGTGACGAACGCGCCGCCGTGATCACTCATCACCAGCGGGTTCTTCACGATCTGCTTGGTCATGAAGTCGGCCAGATCGACCACCGCGACCCGGGCGTTCGCCTTGTCGTTCACGAACAGGAACTTGCCGTCGTAGTCGCCACCCGACTCGGACAGGTTCGGGTGGTGGACGTCGCCCCACTCGATCTTCTTGCCGCCCTGGTACCCTTGGGCGAGCACGTCGTCGCCGAGCCCACCGTAGCCGTACCCCTGCCAGGGCTCCGGGCCGAACACGGCGATGTACTTGAGGATCCGCATGCTGGGCACGCCGATCACGATGATGTTCCCACCGTGTCCGCCCGAGGCGAAGATCATGTAGTCGTCGTGCTTCCCGGACGGCTGGAACGTCTTCGCAGCGGCGATCACGTCACTGTCGGTGAGCCCGCGGGCGGCCATGATCGCCTGCAGGTCTCCGCCCACGTTCCCGCCGGGGACCGGCGCGCCCGGACCTGTACAACCGGCGAGCACCGCCAGCAACTTCGGCATGCCACGCATCGTGGTGTCCTCCTGACCCCCACCAACGCAAGGGTCGTGCCACGAATCAGCGGAACTGGAACTCGGTTGAGACGCGGACCGGCGGCGAGGCGCTCCCGGCGGACGCGCGTCCACACCCGGTCACATGTGCCGGTTCGCACACCCGGGCTCGGCCGCGCTCGACCCGACCCACACCGACGGGGCCGGGACAGGCGTGGGCGCGGGCAGAGCGGCCGGGACGGTCCCCGCGCGCGCGACGGGCACCTATGCCGCGAGGTACCGCGTGATCCGCTCGCCGGCCGGGTGGCCGTCCGGGGTGAGCTGCCGGAGCCGGTCGATCAACGTTCCGGCGTCGGGCTCGTTCCGGGCCTTGGCGGACAGCGCGCGGAGGTACGCGTCGTCCCAGGTCGGCTGCTGGACCAGCGCGGCCGCCGTGTCCGCGAGCTCGAGCGCGCGCGGGAGCTCGAGGTGGTCCTCGAGGTACAGCGTGGCGAGCAGGCGGTGGGTGTCGAGGTCCGGCGCCTGGGCCCCGCACTTGCCCGGCGAGCAGCAGATCGCCTCGAAGCTGGCCTCGAGCGCCCGCATCGCCTCCACGCGGTGGCCGCCCGCGACCCGGACCCGGGCGAGCAGCCCGTACAGCGGAGCTTCCTTCGGGTGCTGGCGGATCATCCCGGTCAGCACGGTCTCGGCCTCCGGTAGCCCGCCGGTCGCGAACAGGAGCTGGGCGAACAGGAACGCGCCGACCTTCGGCTCGGCCGCGCGCACCTCGCGGAGGACCCGGAGCGCCGCCGGCAGGTCGCCGAGCTCGGCCAGGCAGGTCGCGAGGTACACGCCGGTGTGGTGGTTGCCGATCGGGTGGTGCCGGCCGGCGCGGCTGGCGAACTCCCGGAGCGCGGTCGCGGCGGTGCCGGGGTCACCGAGCGCGTGGGCGGCCCGGGCCCGCTCCCACCACACGAGCGCCGCGTCGTCGGACAGGGTGGCGAGCACCGGGAGCGCCTGCTCGGGCTGGCCGTCCTCGATCGCCAGCACCGCGCCCACGAACTCGGGGCCGAGCTCGGTGACGGTGCCCCGGAGGCTCTCCGGGTATTGCTCCACCAGCAACGCCAGCCGCTGCTGGACCTCCTCCTCGTCCGGGGCGAACGGGTCGCCCGACGGGACCGGATCGAGCCAGCTCGGCCCGCCGGTCAGCCCGAGCGGATCGACCTGGAGCAGGCGCGCGTTGCGGTCGGCCTTTCGCCGCTCCTCCTCCGCCGACCGCCGGCCGCGGATCTCGCGCAGCTCGCGCCGGGTGTCCGCCAAGCGCTCGCCGAGGCCGCCGTGGTCGAACTGCTCCGCCAACTCGAGGCAGTCGGCCGCCCGCTGGTCGTCGCCGACCCGACCGTATTGGATCGCGGCCTCGAGGTTCCGCTCGGCGAGGATCGCCTCCGCCTGGTGGAGCACCTCGCGCGCGTCGTCGCGGTCGACCTCGAGCACCTCGAGCCGGGCGAACTCGGCCCGACCCGCGGCCACCAGCTCGCGCGCCCGCCGGACGCGGTCTTCGTCACTCGGGAACAGCCAGGACCAGAAGCCCATCTATGCCTCCGCCTCGACCGAGTCGTCGTCGTAGGTGTCGTCGTCGACGCCGTCGTCGTCCTCGTCGTCGAGGTCGAGGCCCTCGTCGTCCACGTCGGCGTCGAGGTGGGCGAACTCCTCCGGCGGACCCCACCGGCGGAACTCGCGCAGCGACACGAGCGACCGCGGGGCCGCCCGGTCGACGTACAGCACGCCGTCGAGGTGGTCGCACTCGTGCTGGACCACCACCGCAGCGAACCCGGTCAGCTCGTACACCTTCTCGGAGCCGTCCGGATCGAGCGCCTCGACCCGCACGTGGTCCGGCCGCTCGACCAGCCCGCGGTACCCCTCGACCGACAGGCAGCCCTCCCAGGTCGACCGGGTGGTGTCCGACAGCACGGTGATCTTCGGGTTGATCAGGAACTCGACCCCGCGGTCGTCGTCGAGGGTCAGCACCACCACCCGGAGCGGGACGTGGATCTGGGGCGCTGCCAGCCCGGCGCCGTCGTACTCCGCCATCGTGTCCAGCAGGTCGTCCAGCAGCTGTCGGAACCCGGGCGCCGCGATCTCCTCGGGCGACAGCTCGCGCGCGACCTCGCGCAGCACGGGGTGCCCGATCTGCGCGACCTTCAGGATGGCCATCGATCCTCCGCTGACCTCGACGTGTAACCTGCCGACCCACGGGTGGTCCGCCCCGGCACGACCGGGGTATACGTCGGGATGTTCGCCTGGCTCGGTCTGATCGCGGCGGCGGCTCCGGTGGTCGAGGCGGTCGACGTCGGGGTGGGGTCCCTCGCCGATCGCCTCGCGCCGGACGACGACGCGTCGCTCGTGATCTTGTACGCCGGCGAGCAGCAAGGCAAGGTCGGCCCGTGCGGCTGCGCGACCCGCCCGGTGGGCGGCCTCGCGGGGCTCGCGACCTACGTCGACGCGGTCCGCGCGGGATCCCGGCCGGTCCTGCTGGTCGATCCCGGGTCGTGGCGCGCGTCCGCCGCGGACTTCGGCGAGCTGTCCGACGCCAGCCGGTCGGCCAACGACGCGTTCGACCGGGCGCTGGAGCTGCTTCGGTTCGACGCGTTCAACGTCGGGTACCGCGATCTCCCGTCGGTGACGCCCCGGCCGGGCCTGGTGTCGGCCACCCACCGCGTCGTGGATCCCGGCAGCGTCGGTCCCCTCCCGTACGCCGCGTTCGACCTCGATGGGCTGCGGGTGGTCGTCACCGGGGTCAGCCGCGACGGCCTGCCGTACCTCCAGCCGAAGGGCACCGCGGTGACCCCGCCGGTCGACGCCGTCCGCGCGATCCTGCCGGAGACCGCCGACGCCGACCTGGTGGTGGTCCTCGCGATCGACGCGCCGTCCGAGGTCGAGGCGATCGCGGCCCTCCCCGGGGTCGACGTGGTGATCGAGGCCGGAGGCTACGCCGAGCGGTGGCCGCCGCTGGTCGTCGGCGACGCGGTGTGGGTCCGGAGCCGGGACGCGGGCGCGCGGGTCGGCGAGCTGCGGCTGTGGGTCGTCGACGGGCGGGTGGTGCGCGCGGTCGACCGGTTCGTCGGGATCGACGACGCCCTGCGCGGCGACCGCCGGATCGAAGCCGTCGCGCGGGGTCGGGG
>JBEBJW010000598.1:0-5171 GCA_040079715.1 Myxococcota bacterium
GGCGCCTCGTCGAGCTGCGCGACCTCGACCAGGCGCCGACCGAGGTGTTCGAGGCGTTGGTGGCGTACTGCGGGTCGCCGTCGCCCGGCTCGGTGCTGGTGGCCGTCGGGGTCGGGTTCCCGAAGGTCGAGAAGGGCGGGTCGAACTGGGCCGCCCGGGTGAAGTCCGCGATCAAGGGCAAGGGGCTGATCGTCACGTTCGGCGCGGACGCGGTCCCCGCAGGCCGGTTCGCGATCGACGTGGCCGCCCGCGCCGGCAAGACCCTGACCGCGGGTGACGCCGAGCGGCTGGTGGCGGTGGTCGGCGGCGACCTCGGCCGGATCGAGCAGGAGGTCGGCAAGCTGTGCACGTTCGTCGGCGACGCACCGACGATCGACGCCGCCGCGATCGACGCGGCCGGCTCGGTCGTCGCCGAGGCCGTGATCTGGGATCTGACCGCGGCCCTCGCGGCGCGCGATCCCGCCGTCGCGCTCGAGTCGCTGTACCGGCTGCAGGAGTCCGGTGAGGACGCCCGCAAACTGCTCGGGATGATCCTGTGGCAGATGCGGGAGCTCTTGCGGGTCGCGGAGCTGGTGGCACGCGGGGTGTCCGACCGCGACATCACCGCGCGGGTCCGGATCCGGTTCGACCTGCTGCGCAAGGTCCGCCCGACGATGGCGAACGGGTTCCCGCACGCGGCCGACCTGCTCCGCCGGCTGGCGACCGCGAACCGTCAGATGAACAGCCACCGGGCCGGGGCCGACCGGATCCTCGAGGGACTCGTCCTCGAGATGCTCGACGGTCGGCTGCATCGGCCGCCGCCGGTGCCACGCCCGCGGTGAGCGGACGTGTACCGACGGCCAGCGGAGCTACTTGGCCTTGGCCTTGGGGCGATTCTTCGCCTTGGCCGGGCCCTTCGCCTCGGGCGGGGGCGCGGTCGCCGCCTTCTTCACTGCCGCCGCGAGCCGCGCGACCCGCCGGGCCGCCTGGTTGCGATGGATCACGCCCTTCGTGGCGAGGCGCTGGATCACGCTCACCGCCTCCCGGAACTGGGTCTGGGTCGCCGCCGGGTCCGACCCGGTCAACGTGGTCCGCAGCTCCGCGATCTGGTTCCGCATCCGAGTGCGGTACGACCGGTTGCGGGCGCGCCGCCGGACGGACTGGATCGCGCGCTTCGCAGCATCCTTGTGGTTCGCCAAGATTCCTTCTCCGAACACGAGACGGGCCCACCTATTCGGTGTCGGCGCGGTCTGCAAGCCGACGGACGCGGGCTGACGTTCGGCGCGCGCCGGCATAGGGGTGGTGTTCCACGAGGAGATCGGGTGGACCGCAGGAGCCACATCCGGAACTTCGCGATCATCGCGCACATCGACCACGGAAAGTCGACGCTCGCGGATCGTTTGCTCCAGCGTACCGGCGCGGTGAGCGATCGAGAGATGAAGGCCCAGCTGCTCGACTCGATGGACATCGAGCGCGAGCGCGGGATCACGATCAAGGCGCAGACCGCCTCGTTGAGGTATCGGGCGAACAACGGCGAGCTGTACGAGCTCAACCTGATCGACACTCCCGGTCACGTCGACTTCACCTACGAGGTGAGCCGCTCGCTGGCCGCGTGCGAAGGCGCGCTGCTGGTGGTGGACGCCACCCAGGGGGTCGAGGCGCAGACCCTCGCCAACGTGTACCTGGCCCTCGAGGCCAACCTCGAGATCATCCCGGTGATCAACAAGGTCGATCTCCAGTCGGCCGATCCGGACGGCGTGATCCGCCAGATCGAGGACGGGATCGGCCTCGACGCGTCCGGCGCGGTGCTCGCGTCCGCCAAGACCGGCCTCGGGGTCGACGAGGTGCTCGAGGCGATCGTCGCCCGGGTCCCGTCGCCGAAGGGCGAGCTCGAGGTCCCGCCCCGGGCGCTGATCATCGACTCGTGGTTCGACTCGTACGTCGGCGTCGTGATCCTGATCCGGGTGTTCGAAGGCCGGCTGAAGGTCGGCGACAAGATCAAGCTGATGGCCACCGGCGCGAAGCACGAGCTCCAGAAGCTCGGGATCTTCATGCCGGCGGCGGTGTCGCGCGACGTGCTCGAGGCCGGTGACGTCGGGTTCGCGATCGCGAGCATCAAGGAGATCACCGACGCGAAGGTCGGCGACACCGTCACCTTGGCGGTCCACGGCGCCGAGCAAGCGTTGCCGGGGTTCCGCGAGGTCAAGCCGATGGTGTGGTCGGGGATCTACCCGGTCGACTCCACCGACTACGACGCGCTCCGCGACGCGATCGAGAAGCTGAAGCTGAACGACGCCGCGGTCCGCAGCGATCCCGAGGTGTCCGACGCGCTCGGCCTCGGGTTCCGGCTCGGGTTCCTCGGCCTGCTCCACATGGAGATCGTCCAGGAGCGGCTCGAGCGGGAGTACGACCTCGACCTGATCACCACCGCCCCGTCGGTCGTGTACAAGGTCAAGAAGAAGAACGGCACCGAGCTCGAGATCCGCAGCCCGTCCCAGCTCCCGCCGCTCGGCGAGGTCGAGGAGATCCAGGAGCCGATCTCCCGGCTGACGATCTACTGCCCGGAGGCGCACATCGGCGGCGTGCTGAAGCTGTGCGAGGACCGCCGGGGCACCCAGGTGCAGTTCGACTTCTCGGCCCCCGGGCGGGTCCAGCTCGTGTACGACATCCCGTACGCCGAGGTCGTGTTCGACTTCTTCGACAAGCTGAAGAGCATCAGCCGCGGCTACGCGTCGATGGACTACGAGATCCGCGAGTGGCGCGCCGACGACCTCGTGAAGGTCGACATTTTGCTCAACGGCGAGCTGGTGGACGCGCTGTCGCTGCTGTGCCACCGCGATCAAGCCCACGACAAGGGCTCCGCGATGACCCGCAAGCTGAAGGAGTTCATCCCGCGACAGATGTTCGAGGTCGCGATCCAGGCCGCGATCGGGTCGAAGGTCGTCGCGCGCACCACCGTCAAGGCGGTCCGCAAGGACGTCACCGCGAAGTGCTACGGCGGCGACATCTCGCGGAAGCGCAAGCTGCTCGACAAGCAGAAGAAGGGCAAGAAGCGGATGAAGGCGCTCGGGTCGGTCGAGGTGCCGCAGGAGGCGTTCCTCGCGGTGTTGAAGGTCGGTGAGGACTAGATGGTGACCGAGGCCGACGGGGTCCCCGGCCAGTCGGTCGACGAGGGCCCTGTTCTTGCCTCGGTCGCGCCGCGCCCGTGGGCGATGCTCCTCCGCCGCGGACTGCTCGGGATGGGCGTCGGGGTGGGGATCGCGATCCTGTTGGTCGCAGGCTGGTTGTACCCGTACTTTCGGGACGATCGCGCGCTCGACCGGGTCGTACGGGTGGTGGCGCTCGACTGGCGCGACTTCGGGGAGGAGGAGGCCCGTCGCCGGCTCGAGTACGAGCTCGACCACGCCGGGATCGGGCAGTGGGTCGCCGATCGCGACTGCGCGCTGTCGACCGATCGGGAGCTCCGGATCGTTCGGTGCGGGTGGACCGTGACCGCCGACGTCCCGGGCGCCGGGGTCGCGTTGCCGCTGTCGTTCGCGTCGTCGGCCGAGCTCGGTCCGGACGGGTCGCTCCGGTAGCGTGGACCGGGGAATCCGCGATACGTCGGCTCGATCGGACGCGCGATCCGGGCTGTCGGGACGCCCGCGGCGCGCGTTGCTACAGTGACGACCTGCGTCGGGATCCCGGCGCGCGAGGAACGAACCATGATCCGGTATCCCGTGACGCCCGAGGGCTACGCCGCCCTCGTCGCGGAGCTCGCCAACCTGAAGGAAGTCGTACGGCCGGGCATCGTCCGCGACATCGAGGAGGCGCGCGCGCACGGCGACATCTCCGAGAACTCCGAGTACGAAGACGCGAAGGAGCGCCAGGCCCACTGTGAGGGGCGAATCATGGACGTGGAGGGCCGGGTCGCAGCGGCCGAGGTGATCGACGTGACCCGCCTGCCCAGCTCCAACAAGGTCGTGTTCGGCGCGACGGTCCGGATCGAGAACACCACGTCCGGCGAGAAGCGCACCTGGCGGATCGTCGGCGAGGACGAGGCGGACATCGACAAGCTGAAGGTCAGCTACAAGTCGCCCCTCGGCAAGGCGCTGATCGGCAAGCGGGAGGGGGAGGAGGCGGTGGTCCCCGCCCCGAGCGGCAACCAGACGTGGGAGATCGTCGAGGTCCAGTACCGATGAGCTCCCTCCCGGGCGCGACCGCCGGGCCGGACGGTGAGCCGCCGATGGCGGAGTCGGAGCCGATGCTGCCGCTCCGTGAGCTGGATCGGGCCCTCGCGCCGATCCGGCGGGTGGTGGGGTACGCGCTGCAGCCCGGCGGGTCCGGCCGCGTCCGGTACCTCGGCGCGAACCTGGCGCCCCACGCCGCGCGGGCGCTCGCGCTCGACCTGCCCGGCGCGCTGCGGGAGTCGCTCGCGTTCGTCGCGGCTCAGCTCGACGGGTTCGACGCCGCGGCGGACGACGACCGTCGCGAGCGGCTGTCGGGGATGTTCGCCGCCCTGACCCGGATCGACGCCCTGGCGGGGCTGCCGGTCCCGCAGGTCCTCCGGCCGGTCCACAAGGTGCTCCAGGTCGACGTGGCCGAGCCCGAGCCCGCGCCCACCGGGACCGAGCCGTCGCCCGGCCGCGCTGCTCCGTCGGTCCCAACGACCGGTCCGTCCGTCGCAGCGGCGGGATCCGTCGCGGCGACGAACCCGGCCCCCGACGACGAAGACGACGACGAGGACGAAGACGAGGGCGACGAGTTCGCCGGCGACCTCGGCCACCCGCTGGCCGAGCTGGTCCCGGACCTGGCGGAGGCGTTCGCCGCGGCGTCGATCGAGACCGTGCGCGACCTGGTGCTCCGCCGCCCCGCGGTCGCCGAGACCCTGACGCCGATCCACGGCGCGGGGCGCGAGATCCCGGACGGCCGGGCCGCTGCGGGCGGACGGATCCGCGCGTCGTACACCGTGTACCGGGGCTCGGCGGTGGCCGGACGGTGGTCGGTGGTGGTCGGGGCGGGACCGCTGCGGGTGCGGTGGGCCGAGCCCGCGCCGGAGGGCTGGCGCGAGGTCGATCGGCGGGTGGTCGTCGCCGGGACCTACGGCGACGGGGCCCTGCTCGACGCCGAGCTCGCGTCCGCCGACGATCGCGGGGTCCGGCTCGCGTCGTGGGGGATCCCCGGCGTCCCGGACCATCGGATCCGCCAGGTGC
>JBEBJW010000599.1:0-5164 GCA_040079715.1 Myxococcota bacterium
GTACTGCGCCGGGGTGGTCTCGGCCCGCGGCGGAGACGGCGGGGCCGGGTTCGCCGGCCAGGGCGGCGGCGGCGCCGGCGGGCGGATCGAGCAGGTGTCCGACGCGGTCCACCAGCCGTGCGACGAGCGGGTCGACGGCGGACGCGGCGGGTGCGGGTTCCTGGCCGCGCGAGGGACCGACGACGACACCCCCGAGGAGGACTGGGACGGCGACGGCGAGACCGTCGCGGCCGGAGACTGCGCGTCGACCGATCCCGCGGTGGCGACGACCGCGGCCGAGGTGTGCGACGCGGTCGACAACGACTGTGACGGCTCGATCGACGAGTCCGGCTGCGGGAGCTGCACCCGGAAGTTCCCGTTCGACCGCGTGTACCAGTTCTGCGACCAGAACGCGCTGTCGTGGACCGCCGCCCAGGCCGAGTGCGCCTCGTTCGGGTACACGCTGGCCGAGATCGAGGACAGCTCCGAGAACAGCAACTTCGGCATCAACGCCGACACGGTCAACAACAACGACGACTGGTGGATCGGGTACAACGACCGGACCACCGAGGGCGACTACGTCTGGGACGGCGGCGCCCCGTTCACCTACGAGAACTGGCAGGGCGGCAACCCCACGTCGCAGGACTGCGTGCTGTACTCGTCGAACGGGCGATGGCTCAGCGACGCGTGCACCGACGCCCACGACTACGCGTGCGAGACCTGCGAGATCAAGCACTGGTACGCCGACCTCGACGGCGACGGGTTCGGCGACCACAGCACCGCGCTCGACACCTGCTACCCGCCGGCCGGGTACGTCGACGACGGGTCCGACTGCGCCGACGACGATCCCGACGACGCCCCCGACGCCCCGTCCGACACCTGCGACGGCCTCGACGACGACTGCGACGGCGCCACCGACGAGACCTGCGCCTGCACCCCCGCGTCCAGGTCGGGCCACGACTACCTGTTCTGCACCTCGACCTCCACCTTCGACGCCGCCCGCTCGTACTGCGAGCGCCAGGCGATGATCCTCGCCACGATCGACGACGCGGCGGAGAACGCGTGGATCGACGGCGAGATCGACGGGTTGTCGAGCGCGCCGTGGTACATCGGGCTCACCGATCGCGACGTCGAGGGCGCGTTCCGGTGGCTGTTCACCGACCCCGGGTACGACGCGTTCGCCGGCGGCCAGCCGGACAACGCCCCGTCCGGGGCCGACTGCGCGGTACTGAACGCCGCCGGGACCCCGGACCAGCAGTGGGCCGACGACGTGTGCACCTCGGCCCGCCGGTTCGTGTGCGAGGAGATCGCCGGCTGCACGCCGACCACCTGGTACCCGGACGACGACGGCGACGGGTACGGGGACGACGCGGCCGGGTTCGGCGCGTGCACGGCGCCCGCCGGCTACATCGGGGTGGCTGGCGACTGCGACGACGGCGACGGGCAGGTCCACCCCGGCCGGTCCGAGATCACCGCCGACGGGATCGACCAGGACTGCGACGGAGGCGACCAATGCCACCGGGACACCGACGGCGACGGCGAGGGCTCGACCGCGGTGGTCGACAGCGCGGACCTCGACTGCGCGGACGGTGGCGAGGCCCCGGACGCCGACGACTGCGACGACACCGACGAAGACGTGTACCCGGGCGCGCCCGAGACCTGCGGCGACGGAGTCGACAGCGACTGCAACGGCGCCGGCGGACCGAGCTCCGACGAAGACGGCGACGGCCTCACCTGGTCGCAGGAGGGCCCGCGCGGCGGGGACGACTGCGACGACGACACCGACGACGACGGGATCGACGATCCGACCGAGTTCGCGTTCGGCGACTGGGACGGCGACACCGTGTGGGATCTGGCCGACCCGGACGACGACGACGACACGATCTTCACCGCGGACGAGGGCACCGGCGTCGGCGAGATCTCGTCGGAGTGCGCCAACCCCGACGACGGGCGACCGAACTACCACGATGACGACAGCGACGGCGACGGACTGTCCGACTTCGAGGAGACCACGTTCGACACCGACGCCGACTCGTTCCCCGACTACCTCGACTGCGTCGACGAGTGCCTGACCGACGTCGACGGCGACGGCCTGTTCGTCTGTGACGAGACCGCGATCGGCACCGACCCGTACCGGTTCGACACCGACGGCGACGGGGTGGGCGACGCGATCGAGGTCGGGGACCCCGGAAGCCCGACCGACACCGACGGCGACGGCGCGATCGACGCGATCGATCCGGACGACGACGACGACGGCCTCGACACCGTGCTCGAGGACCGCGACGGCGACGGCGATCCGCAGACCGACAACACCGACGGCGACGCGCTGCCGGACTTCCACGACCCCGACGACGACGACGACGGCGTGTCGACCCGCGACGAGGACCGCGACGGCGACGGCGATCCCCGCGACGACGACCTCGACGGCGACGACCTCGCCGACTACCTCGATCCGCGCGACTGGGACGGCCCGCTCGGTGACATCGACGGCGACGGGCTGACCAACCTCGACGAGGACGGGCTCGGATCGGACCCGGCGGACTTCGACTCCGACGACGACGGGATCCGCGACCCGGACGAGCTCGGCGACGGCGCTGACCCGCTCGACACCGACGACGACGGGACCCCGGACCTGCTCGACCCGGACGACGACGGCGACGGGATCGACACCGTGCTCGAGAGCGCCCTCGACCTCGACGGCGACGGCTCCCCGAACTACCTCGACCCGGACTCCGACGGCGACCAGGTGGACGACGGGGTGGAGGGGTTCGTCGACACCGACTGCGACGGGGTGTACGACCTGCTCGACCCGGTCGACGACGCGCGGTGCGCCGCGGCCCCACCGCAGGGCGGCGAGGTGTACGTCGGGCGCGGCGGGTGCGCGACCGGCCCCGCGCCGGCCGGGGCTGCGGGCTGGCTGGTGCTCGCGGCGGTCGGGACCCTGGCTGCGCGCCGCCGGAGGGCGGCGTGACCCAGCGCGGCGTGCCGTACCTCGCGAAGCGGGCCCTCGACGTGGCGATCGCCGGGGCCGCGCTGGTGGTGACCGGGCCGGTGATGGCCGCTGCCGCCGGCGCGGTGCTGGCGACGATGGGCCGCCCGGTGCTGTTCCGCCAGGAGCGGATCGGGCGCGGAGACCGTCCGTTCCGGATCGTGAAGTTCCGGACGATGCGGCAGGCCCCCCCGGACGCGTCCCCCGACCAGGACCACGCGCGGATCACCCGCCTCGGGCGGGCGCTGCGGGCGACCAGCATCGACGAGCTGCCCCAGCTCCTGAACATCCTCCGCGGCGACATGAGCCTCGTCGGGCCGCGCCCCCTGCTGGTCCGGTACCTGCCCCGGTACTCCGAGCGCCAGCGCCGCCGCCACGACGTACTGCCGGGCCTCACCGGCTGGGCCCAGGTCCACGGGCGGAACGCGCTGACCTGGGACCAGAAGTTCGACCACGACGTGTGGTACGTCGACCACTGGACCCCGTGGCTCGACGTGAAGATCCTGGCGTGGACCGCGATCCGGGTCGCCCGGCGGGACGGGGTGTCCGCCGACGGGCACGCGACGATGCCGGAGTTCCTGGGGTCGTCCTCGACCGCCGCGTCGACGGGACCGAACCGGGTTCGGTGAGCCGCCGCGCCGTCAGCGCGCGTCACCGCCAGCGGCGGATCTCGGCCGCGATCCGCTCCCCTGCCCTGCCGTCGCCGAGCGGGGCCGCGCCGGGCACCGGGACGGGCGGCGACGCCCACCGGTCGATCGTCGCGGCCATGACCGCGTCCGCGTCGGTCCCGACCAGGGTCACCACCCCGGTCGACAGGACCTCGGGCCGCTCGGTCACCGACCGCAGGACCAACGTGGGGCGCCCGAGGCACGCCGCCTCCTCCTGGACCCCGCCCGAGTCGGTCCACACGACCGACGCCTCGAGCAGCAGGCGGACGAACGTCGGGTACGACAGCGCGCCGGTCAGCACCACCCCGGGGACCCCGCCGAGCCGGGCGCGGACCACGGGCTCCACCTGCGGGCTCGGGTGGACCGGCCACACGACGGTCGCGCCGCGGGCCGCGATCCGGGCCGCCGCGTCGATGATCTGCGCCAGGCCGGGTCCGTGGTTCTCGCGCCGGTGGGCCGTCACCACCACCACCCGCCCGGCGATCCCGGCGAGGTCCGGGAACGACGCGAGCGGCCGGTCGCGGACCGCCTCGCGCACCTGGTACAGCGCGTCGACCACCGGGTTGCCGGTGACGTGGATCCGCGCCGGATCGCAGCCCTCGGCGAGCAGCCGGTCGCGCGCGACCTCGGTCGGGGCGAACCACACCCGCGCCAGCCGGTCGATCAGCCGCCGGTTCAGCTCCTCCGGGAACGGCGCCCGCGGATCGCCGGTCCGCAGGCCCGCCTCGACGTGGCCGACCGGGACCTCCGCGTACCCGGCGGCGAGCGCGGCGGCGAGCGCGCCGGTCGTGTCCCCGTGGACCAGGATCGCCGACGGGCGGTCGTCGGACAGCGCCCGCCCCACCGCCGCGGTCAGGTGGGACAGCATCGCCGACAGGCTCGAGCCCCGCGCGACCGGCGGCAGCGCGCGGTCGATCCCGAGACCGAACGCGGACAGGGCGGTCGCGGTCGCCTCCGGGTGCTGACCGATCGACCAGATGGGCACCTCGACCCCGACGGCGCGCAGCGCGGTCACGACCGGCGCCATCTTGATCGCCTCCGGGCGGGTGCCGACCGCGACCACCACCGTCACGGCCACCCCGCGCAGGCGTCGATCGCGGTGGCCTCGGCCGGGATTCGCGGGCGCAGCGGCAGGTATGCGCGGTGGGCCACGAGCAGCACCACCACCGGCCGCGCCAGCACGTCCTCGACCGGGCCCAGCCGGACGCCGCCGACCCGAGCGACGTACGGATCCGCCGCCAGCACGTCCGCGCCGCTCGACAGCGCCCGAGCGATCGCGAGCGCCGGCGAGGCGCGCAGATCGTCGGTGTCCGCCTTGTAGGTCAACCCGAGCAGCCCGATCGGGCGGCCCGCCGCCGCGGCGCGGATCCGGGCGACCCACCGGTCCGGGACCGCGTCGTTCACCCCGCGCGCGACCCGCAACAGGGCGGTCTCGTCCGGGGCGGCGCCGATCAGGAACCACGGGTCGACCGGTAGGCAATGGCCGCCGACGCCGATCCCCGGCGTCCGGAGCGACACCCGCGGGTGG
>JBEBJW010000600.1:0-5153 GCA_040079715.1 Myxococcota bacterium
GACCGTGGCCGAGATCGACGCGCAGATCGACGCGCTGCGCGCGCTCCGCCAGGAGGCGCTGACCCAGACCGCGAACGCGCTCGCCGAGCTCGACACGGCGCGCCGGTCGCGCGTCCGGGCGCTCGACCGGTCGCGCGCCGCCACCTCCGAGCTCACCGGCCGCCTGTCGAGCCTGATCGCGTTCTTCGCCGGCCAGCGGACCGCCGGCCCGTCCGAGCCGGGCGGACATGGCTGAGCCGTCGCCGCCCCCCTACCGCCGCGAGGCGTTCGTCCACGGGGTGAACCTCGCGTTCCTCGCAGCGATCGGCGCCCTCGGGTTCTACGAGCACGGCCTGTGGCTGCTCGCGCTCCCGATCGAGGCCGCGATCCTGTGGATCGTGCCGGATCTCCCGCCGTTCCGGATGATGGTGGATCGAAAGCACCGCGAGCGGTCGCACGCCGACGAGCGCGCGTACTACCTCGACCAGCTGTGGGGGCTCCACCCGGTGCCGACCCTGCGCGGGCTCCCGTGGGTCGCCTCGTGGTTCGTGGAGCCGCCGGCGCCCCCGCTGGACGAGCGCGTGATCCACACCGGGTCTCCGGAGTTTCGGGCCTACCTCGAGATGCGGGCGATCGTCGAGCGGCTGCGGCAGTTGATCGGAGTCCGCGGGGTGACCCTGACCCCGGTGGACATCGCGCGGTGCGAGGACGTCATCAACGGCTACCTCCGGCTGTTGATCGCGTGCCAACCGCTCGAGCGAGCGGTGGCCGGCGTCGATCCGGAGCGCCTCGGGGACGAGATCGCCAGCGTCGACGGACAGCTCGCCGAGGCGACGGGGCCGCTGCGGGCCGCGCTCAGCGAGCGTCGCCAGCTCCTGGTCCAGCGCCGCGATCGGCTGCCGCGGCTGGAGGCCACCCTCCAGCTGTTCGTCGCGCGGGCGGAGGCGATCGTCCAGCAGCTCCGGAACATCCACGGCCAGGTGCTCGCGGATCCGGGGATGAACGTCAACGAGATGCTCGACAGCGTGATGGACCGCCAGGAGGCGATCGCCGACCCGCTCGCCCAGGCGTCGGCGGACCAGCTGGTCGAGGAGTTCCTCCGGAAGCCCGGGGTCCAGCGCCGGCTCGAGGCGGAGCCCCCCCGCGCGGAGGGCAGCGGGGCGCCCGCGCGCAAGCGACCCCCGAGGGACCGCGAGCGCGCGTAGCCAACGGTGGTCGCGGCAGGCCCCCGAACGTCAGCCCCACAGCCGCGGGGCGAGGATCTCGGCCAGCGGGACCAGCGCGAGCCAGAACCCGGACTTCGGCAGCGCCGCTGCCCCCACCGCGACCATCGCCGCCATCGCCAGCGTGAGCGCGAGCGGGATCGGCGCGGGCTCGAGGGCCCGGAGCGCGCCCCCGAGCAGCACCAGCACCCAGCCGAACATCAGGAACCAGAACGCCAGCGCCTGGTCCTTCGACGCGGCCGCCTGGCCGACGAACCCCGCCGACACCGCCGACCGGATCGGCCTGCGGAACACCACCAGGCCGAGCACGTTGTGGGTCAGCCCGATCGCGACGAGTTGCAGCCCGGGACTCCCGATCCAGTTCACGGCGACCTCCATACGGTTGCGTATGTTCCATACGCCGCCGTATGGTCGGTGTCGAGGGGGATCGGATCGGACCCGAGGCGTGGGTCGGCGCCGCGTACCAGGCGCTCGCGCGCGACGGCGAGGCCGCCGTGGCCGTCGAGCCGCTCGCCCGGGCGCTCGGTGTGACGAAAGGAAGCTTCTACCACCACTTCGCCGACAAGGATGCCTTGTGGACGGCGGTGTTGGCGGACTTCGAGGCCCGCGGGACCGAGGATCTGATCGCCGCGACCGGGGCGATCGACGATCCGCGGAGGCGGCTGCCGAGCCTGTTCACCGCGGTGTGGGACAGCCCCGGCAAGCTGCGGGCGCACCGGGCGCTGCTGGGCTCGCGACGGCCGGACGTGGTCGCCTGCCTCGAGCGGGTCCACGCGCGGCGCCGCGGGTTCCTGGTGCGGTGCTACCGGGAGCTGGGGCTGCCCGACGACCGCGCCGAGCACCTCGCCGCCGCCGCGTACGCGGTGTTCCTCGGGGCGGTGCTGCTGGTCGATCAGCCGCCGTTCGACCGGGTGGAGACGCTCCACCCGTGGGTCGAGACGATCACCGGGCTGCTGCTGCCGCCCGTCACTGGATGAAGCCGATCTCCTTCTCGATCACCGCGCCGCCGTCCTGGAGGAACACGAGCGTCGGGTGGTCGAGCGCCATGAGCGCCTTGCTGTTCTCGGTCAGCCAGGCGATCGCCGCGCCCTCGTCCTTCGGGGTGACGATCGCCACGCTCCCCTCGAGCCGCAGCGTGTCCGCCACCTCGGTCGTCTCGAGGTACCCGATCCGGTTCCGGTCGAGCGACGCGGTGAGCGCGTCGACCTGGACCGCGAGGTCCCGGGAGTCCCGGAACGTCCCCACGTCGAACCACCACTCGGGATCGATCGGGGTACCGTGCCCGCTGGGGTCGACGACCAGCCCGCCGCCGCCGCCGATCACGCCGAACACCACGGTGACGCTGATCGCCTCGTAGAAGTCGATCCGCCACTCCGGGTGCGGGTCGCCGGGGCCCTCCAGCCGGTACAGCGGGAAGTCGGTGAGGCAGTCGTAGCAAATCTCGTCGCCGCCGGCGAACGCCACCATGCTGGAAAGCAACAACATCGGTCCTCCTCGGGAGCGCATCGTCTCCACGCTCGGGGACATTGCACGGCCCGTGCCACGCGTCCCTCGTCGGTTGGACCTTCATTTTCCGCGTAGCGTCCACCGCCGGACGCGGTTCGTTGACCGGGCCGGTCAGCGGTCGACGACCGGGGGTCGCCGATCGAGGACCGGCGCGTCGCCGCCCGACGTCACAGCAGGCCCGCGCGGTAGGCCGCCGCCACCGCCTCGGCCAGCGTCCCGACCTGGAGCTTGATGTAGATCCGGCGCACGTACGTCCGCACCGTGTGGATCGACAGCGCCCGCTCGGCCGCGATCTGCTTGCACAGCTGACCGCGGGCCAGGTCTCGCAGGACGTCGAGCTCCCGGTCCGACAGCCCGTGGTCGATCGGGGCCTGGGCGGGGCCCTGGCGGACCAGCGACAGCACGGTCCGGGCGACCGCGGGGGTCAGGGCGGAGCCGCCGCTCGTCACCGCGAGCAGCGCCTCGAGCACCTCGTCGAACGGGGTGCTCTTCAGCAGGTACCCGTCGGCGCCCGCGCAGATCGCGGCGAGGATCGTCGACGGCTCGTCGAACACCGTCAGGTTCACCACGGTGACCGCCGGCGCGGCGCGCTTGAGCGTCCGGGTCGCCTCGATCCCGCTCGTGTCCGGGAGGTGGATGTCCATGATCACGAGGTCCCACGGCGCCCCGTCCGGCCCGAGCTCCGCGAGCAGCGGCCCGGCGGCGCCGTGCTCGGCGGTCAGGGTGAAGCCGGGCGTGGCCTCGAGCAGCGCCGCCAACGCAGCGCGGTACCGGCGGTCGTCCTCGACGATCGCGGTGCGGATCGGTTGCACCGGCCCTCCGTCTCCGCATCTTCGCCCGTCTCGGCCCGCCGGGTCAGTCCCCACGTTCGGCGACGTCCGCGGTCGGCTCGAACGCCAGCCGGACCGTGGTCCCGCGCCCCGGCACCGCGGACCACCGGATCGACGCCCCGATCCCGGCGGCCCGGGTGCGCATGTTGTGGAGCCCCATCCCGCGGACCCCGGCGGGCCTCTCCGGGAGCGTCCCCACCCCGTCGTCGGCGACGGTGAGGACCCAGGTGGTGCCTCCGCCGGGCTCGAGCCGGACCGTGACGGTGCGCGCGCCGGCGTGGCGCACGGCGTTGTGGATCGCCTCGACCGCGATCAGCAGCACGTGGATCCGCACCCCGAGCGACAGCGGGATCGCCGGGATCCGCTCGCTCCCCTCGGCCTCGAACCGGGGGACCCCGGTCGGGCACGCCGCGAGGCCCCGCTCGACCAGGTGCCGGTGGAGCGCGGTCAGGGTGCACGCGCCGGGGCGCAACGCGGTGACGATGTCGGTCAGGCTGGTGCCGAGCTCCGACGCCAGCGCCCCGATCCGGCGGAGGGTGTCCTCGCGCCCGCCCGCGTGGAGGGCCACCCCGACGAGCAGGCCGATGCTGCCGAGCCCGGAGCCGATCTCGTCGTGGAGGTCGCGCGCGATCCGGGTCCGCTGGGCCTCGAGCCGCACCAGCACCCGCATCCGGATCCGGTGGGCCACGAGGCCGACCCCGAGCGCGGCCGCGCCGAGCCCGATCAGGAACGCCGGCCGGAGGAACCACGGTCGCTGGACGCGGACCTCGACCCGCGCCGGCCGCGGCGACCACGCCAGGCCGTCGATCGACGCCTCGACCTCGACCCGGTACACCCCCGCCGCCAGCGCGGCGAGCCGGAGGGTGGCGTCGGACGACAGCGGGGCCCACGGCGCGCCGGCGTCGAGCCGGTACCGGTACCGCAGGCGCCCGCGATCGGAGTTCGGCGCCGCGAACAGCAGCTCCACGTTGTTCCGCTCGTACGGGACCACCAGCGGGTCGTCGGGATCGTGGGCCTCTCCGTCGGTGCGGACGCCGATCACGTACACCGGCGGCGGGTCGGTCACCGTCTCGCGGACCGCGGCGGGGACGTGCAGGACCTCGCCGCCCTGGAGGACGACCCACACGTCGCCGGCCGGGGTCTCGTCGAGGTCGAGCGGCGCGGCCGGCGCGGGGAGCCCCTGGGCGCCGGCGAGCCGCTCCAGCACCCGCCACCCGGACGGCGCCGTCGGATCGTCCTCGACCCGCACCACGTCGCCCTCGGCCACCACCCAGATCCCGCCGCGGGGAGAAGGGGTGAGCTGGCCGAGCGTGCCGACCCGGAGGGCGAGGCTGGCCGGGATCGGGGTCCACGGCGCGCGGTCCTCCCCGCTCCACCGCAATACGCCGAGATCCGCCACCGCCGCCCAGAACGCGCCGGTCGACGTGCGCTCGACATCGAGGAGGAGTCGGCCCGGCGCGAGCGCGTCGCGGGTCCACCCGGCGATCGGGCCCGCCAGGACCCGGTCGACCGGGGCGCGGCACACGGACGAGCCGCGGCCGACCAGGAGCTGACCGCGGCCATCTTCCAGGACCGCCACGCACCGCGTGTCTCCGGGGGGCGGCTCCGACGGGAC